>NZ_JBFBAM010000006.1:0-265121 GCF_040682195.1 Kutzneria sp. NPDC051319
CGCGTTCGTCGTCAGTGAGCACGATCGGGACCGCTACCGGGTAAGGCATAGATCTCGTGTACCCACTGACAACGAACTAACAACTCAGGACACTAGTCCTCCGGCTGCCACCGGTACTGCCGGAGATTGACCCGCTGGCCGTCGGCCAACACACCCTCGGCCCGCAGCCGCGCCAGCTGCTCGTGCGCGATGTGCGGCGAGGGCGTGCCGTTGGCCCGCAGGATCCGGTGCCAGGGCAGGTCGTGGCCGTCCTCGGACAGCAACGCCCCCACCATGCGCGGGCTGGGCGCGCCGACCATGGCCGCGATGTCGCCGTAGGTCGACACCTTTCCCGGCGGCACGTCCTTGATCGCTTCCCGCATCCGCTCGTGCAATGCCTCGTCCATGTGCCGATTATGCCCGCCCGGTGACAGCTTCTTGACCGTTCCCCACGGCGACGCCCTGGGCGCGTCGGCGTGGCTAGCGTCGCGGGCATGCGACGAAGCATCACGGCCGCGGCGATGTCCGCGGCACTCAGCATCGGGGTCGGCGTCCCGGCGTTCGCCAATCCCACGCCGGGGGCCGACCATCTGGGCGACCGGGTGTTCACCAACCTGGGCAACGGCGGTTACGACGTCGGGCACTACGACGTCGCCTTCGACTACCGGCCGGGCACGCCGCTGATGGACTCGGGGGTGCGGATCGACGCGACGGCGACGCAGGACCTGTCGTCCTTCAGCCTGGACTCCACCGTCCGCAAGATCAATTCGGTCCGGGTGGACGGCCGGCCCGCCCAGTTCCGGACACAGGACAGCACCGAGAAGCTGTACGTCACACCGGATCGACCGCTGGCCAAGGGAAAGCGGTTCACGGTGGAGATCTCCTACGTCTCCGACCGCACCTACGACCCGGTGTCGCCGGCCCCGGCCGATCCGCGGAACGTGCACTGGTTCGAGAAGCCGGACGGGTTCGTCACCTTCGCGCAGCCGGACCGGGCGCACGAGTTCTTCCCCGGCAACGACCATCCCAGCGACAAGGCGACGATCACCTCGCACATCACGGTTCCCAGCGACGTGCAGGCCGTGTCCAACGGCACCCTGCGGGACAAGAAGGCCGAGGGCGGCCGCACCACCTACACGTTCGGCACCAAGGACCCCATTCCCACCGACACGGCGGTGTTCGCGGTCGGCCACTTCACCGAGATCGACGCCAAGGGGCCGAACGGCCTGCCGCTGCGCAGCTACGTGGCCACAGCCCAGGCCGATGCCAGCAAGACCTTCGTGGACGACATCCCGAGCCAGGTCGCGTGGGTGGAGAAGCAGCTCGGACCGTACCCCTTCGAGACCTACGGCGTGCTCGGCGTCGACGGCGGTTACTTCGCGGCCATGGAGAACGCCACGCTGTCCACGTTCGACGCCAAGTCCGGCCTGCAGGGGGACATCGCGCTCACCGCGACGATGGTGCACGAGCTGGTGCACCAGTGGTTCGGCGACGCCGTGTCGGTGAACCGGTGGAGCGACGACATGTGGCTCAGCGAGGGCCACGCCAGCCTCTACAGCTTCCTCTACCAGGGCGACAAGGGTTTCCGGCCCACGGAGACCGGCCTCAAGCAGTGGTACGAGCAGGACAACAGCTTCCGCGCCTCGGACGGCCCGCCCGGGCGGCCGAAGGACACGATCAGCGTGCTGGGCACCACCAACAGCGCCGCGCTGATGCTGTACGGCCTGCGCACCATGGCCGGCTCCGACACGTTCCAGCGCATCGAGCAGACCTTCTTCCGGCAGTTCCGCAACCGCGCGGCGTCCACACAGGACTACGTCGACGTGGCGAACCGGGTCTCCGGCAAGGACTACACCGCGTACTTCAAGGACTGGCTGTACGGCGACCACACGCCGCCGATGCCCGGCCATCCGGACTGGGCGCCCGGCCAGGTGTGATGAGAGGGGGCGCTGCCGACCGGCGGCGCCCCCTCACGTCAGCACTGCCCGAACGAGCCGCCGCGCACGGTGTTCGGCGCGGCGATGTTGCTTGGGGCCGGCGTGTTGCCGACGCAGCTGAGCGCGCCGGCGACCGTGATACCGGCCACCACTGGCTGCCGCGATCCGGTGTGGCTGCCCGAGACGCTGAGCGCGCCGGTGACGCTGCCGCCGACGATCGTCAGGTCCTGCGCGGTGCCGGCGATGCTCGCCGCTCCGCGCACGGTGGTGTCCAGCAGTTCGACCGCGTTGGCCGCGGTCGCGGTGACGCCGCCGGTGATCGTCGAACTCGTGGCTACGAGCGAAGCACCCGGCTGCACCACGATCGCGCCGTTCAGCTGGGCGTGGTCGAGGCACGTGACGCCGTCTCGGACCACCAGTGCACCGTCGTGGCGGCCGGTGATCGTCGTCGTGCAGGCCGGCGGCGCCGGCAACAGGTTCACCTGGAAGCTCTTGGCCGCCGCGGTGTTGCCGGCCGCGTCCGTGGTGCGGTACTCGATGGTGTGCTGGCCGTAGCTCGGTGTGGCATCGTCCCAAGGGGACAGTCGCGGCTTGCCCAGCTTCCCGTAGACGAGATGGTCGATCTCGGTGCCGCTCGGCGTGAAGTGCCACGGCTGGCTGGAATCGGTCGGCCAACCGAAGTAGTTGAACCAGCCGTCCCCGTCGGTGCGGAACTCGCTGACCAGGGAGCCGGTGCGGTCGTCGGCCGCGGTCAGCTTCATGGTGAACGGTCCATTGTAGACGTACTCATTGGTGCCGTCGGCCCTGTGCACGGTCACCAGCGAGTCCGACAGCTTGTAGTCGGTGGACGGATCGGTGGCATCGACGGTCCAGCTGCGGGTCTTGCCGCCGACCTTCGCGGTGACCGTGTGCGAGCCGGTCAGCTTGAGGCCCTTGAGGTCCACGTCGTTGGCCGCGGTCGGCAACGCCTTGCCATCCAGCGCCCACTGCACCGGCACGACCTGGTTGGTCGGGTGGGTGGTGTCGGCGAAGACGACCTCGTCCCCGCCGAGCGGGCGGTCCGTCTCGGTGGTGTCCGCGAAGTCCAGCGCCGTCGTCGTCGGCGGCGTTTTCACCGTGGTGTCGACGTTCCAGCTGCGGGTGGCGGTCAGCGCCTGGCGGATCGCCGGGTCCCGCACGAAATCGGTCGGGTCGGCGACGGTCGCCGTCACCTTGTGCCTGCCCGCCTTGAGGTTCAGCTGGCGCAGGTCCAGCTGCTGGCCGTTCGCGGCGAGCGCCTTGCCGTCCACGGTCCAGGTGATGGTCAGCTGGTGGCTGTTCGGGTGCATGGGCACCACCCACACCACCCGGTCCGCGCCGATCGTCTTCGTGGTCGGCGTCGAGTCCTGGACGATGCTGGTCTTGGCCGAGATCGACTTGACCATGTCCTCGCGGCCGACCTGGTCGTAGTAGTAGCCCAGCGTCTTCATGATCGAGTGCGCGCTCGGGCGCCACACGCCGGTGCCGCTGTACATGCCGGACTCGTAGCGGCCGATCGTGCCGCCGGACTCGCTCGGCTCGCCCAGCCAGCGCCACCACTTCTTCTGCTGCTGGGTCATCTGCTGCTCGGTCAGCAGCGTGTGGTGCACCGAGTCCGGCTCGCCGTCGGTGTACGCGTCGCCGCGCACGCCCCGGGCGTAGTAGTCGTACTCGTCCTGGAGTCCGCCCAGCGAATGGCCCAGCTCGTGCGGCGTGATCAGCGACGACATCGCGTTGCCGCCCGATGCCGTCGCGTACGTGCCGCCGACGCCGCCGTACGTCGTGCTGTTGGCGATGGCCAGGATCTGCCGGTTGGACGCGGTCGTGCCCGGCACCAGGTTGGCGTAGGTGGTGGCGGCGCTGTCGTCCAGCACCAGCGCGCGCTGCACGCCCTGCGGGTCGCAGCCCTCCCAGAACGCCATGTGCAGCGGCGTGTTCCGCTTGGGCGAGGTCAGGTCCGGGTCGCAGCTCACGCCCGACTCCGGCGACGGGATCTCCACCGAGTACACGTTCATGTAGTTGCGGTACGACTTGTACGGCTCGATCGTGAACAGCACGTTCATGTGCTTGTCCACGTCCGCGCGGAACTTCGGCATGTCCGCCGCCGTGTAGCCGTCGCCGAGGATCACCAGGTTGAAGCGCTTCGCCGGGTCGCCCGTCACCCGGATCGGCACCACCGTCGCAGCGGCCGTGTCCGCCTGTGCCGTGATCGGCAGCGGCAGGAGGGCCAACGCCGACACCATGCCGGCAATGAGGATTCGTCTCAACACCGGCCTGACGCTAGGAACCGGCCATTCCACCCGCAAGGGGCCGAAAGTCGGCTTGTTTCACCGGATTTCCCGCTAATTAGCGAAAACCAGATGCCGTTGGTCGCGCGATCGTGTGTGATTGGGCCATGGGGATCACGCTGGGCCGGCCCGGGGTCGACGAGCTGGGCGAGGCCGTGGGCGCGCTGCGGGAGTGGCAGCGCGAGGGCGCGCCGATGCAGCTGCATCCGGGGGATCTCGGCTGGCACTGGCGGTTCGGTCCACAGGCGATGTCCACGTCGGTCGTGACCTGGAGCCGAAACGACCAGATCCTCGCCGTCGGGCTGCTCGACACGGCCACGATATTGCGGCTGACGATCGCGCCGGAGGCCCGCCAGGACGAGGAGCTGGCGCGTCAGCTGGTGGTGGACGTGAGCGACCCGCAGCGCGGTGTGCTCCCTGAGGGCCCGGTGAACATCGAGTCGCCGGCGGACGCGCTGTTCCGCCAACTGCTGGCAGACAAGGGTTGGGGCACCGACGAACCGTGGACGCCACTGCTGCGCGACCTCACTGAGCCGGTGCCGGATCCTGGCGTGCGGATCGAGGTGGTCGGGCCGGAGCAGGCGCGGGTGCGGGCCGCCGTCCATGCGGCGTCGTTCGGCCGGGCGACGTTGACGGCCGACAGCTGGCCGGTGATGGCTGCCGGCTTGCCGTACGCCGACGCCCGGTGCCTGGTCTCCTACGACGGACAGGACAACGCGGTGGCGGCAGTGACGGTGTGGTCGGCCGGTCCGGGCAAGCCCGGCCTGCTCGAACCGCTGGGCACACATCGGGATCACCGCGGTCACGGCCACGGCCGGGCGATGAGCATCGCTGCGGCGGCCGCGCTCCGCGAGCTGGGCTCGTCGAGCGCGCTGGTCTGCACCCCCAGCGCCAACGTCGCCGCCGTCGCCACCTACGCGTCAGCCGGCTACCGGCCCCTGCCCGAGGTCTGTGACCGACGCCGGGATGCCTAGTTAGTGTCAGCGATCGTGCTGACCGCCGAGATGATCGTCGACGCGCTGGACGCGGCCGTTCCCCGTGTGTCGCCGGACGGGCGGTGGGTGGCCTACGAGCTGCGACCGGCCGGCGAGGTGTGGCTGGCCGGCGTGGACAGCCCGCCCCGGTTCCTGACCATGGGCGCGAACCCGCGCTGGGCCGGGGATTCGGTCTACGTGGTCGTCGACGGCACGTCGCTGCACCGGGTGGAGCTGACCGGATCCGCCACGGTGGTGGTCACCTGGGCGGCCGGCATCGACGACCACCTGCCGTTGGCCGAGGGCGTGCTGTTCATCGCCCCTGACTCGGTTTCCGAGGGCATCGAGGTTCGGGGCGTTCCCCGGCCGTCACGGCTGCGTCTGATCGACTCCGACGGAATCCGTGTGCTGTACGGGGATCGGCACGTCGTCGAGGTCACCCGGCAGCCCGGCGGCGGCCCATTGGCGGTGCTCACCTGGTCCAGCCACGAGTTCGATCCCGGGCTGCTGGAGCCGGAGCTGCACGTAGTGTCGCTGGACGGCTCGGTGCGGGACCTCGGGCCGGCGGTGGCCGGGGCGCACTCGCCGGTGTGGCGCCTCAAGGGGTCGTGGCGGATCGCCTATCTGGCCTCGACGCCGCCCGGCCTCCAGTCCGGGACGGCCGTGCACGATGTGGTGGACGGCAACGTCACTTTCGGGCTGCCGGCTTGCCCGTTCGAGCTGGTGCAGACCGAGGACGGCGACCCGTTGATGGTCGTCGCCGAGGGGCTGGAGACCGCGGTGCACCGGCTCTCGGCCGGGCCGGTGTCCCGGCATACCGGCCTGGTCAAGCAGGTCAGCGTCGGCGGCGATTCCCTCGCGGCGATCATCAGCACCGCATACGAGCCGCCGAACGTGCACCTCGACGGCGTGCGGATCACCGACACCCGGCCGTGGGCCCGTGACATCGCCTGGGGCGTCCAGTCGCGGCTGCCGTATCGGGCTTCGGACGGTCTGGCGCTGGAGGGTCTGGTGGTCGTGCCGCCGACCGGGACCGGCCCGTTTCCGCTGGTCACGATCGTGCAAGGCGGTCCGTACGATCGGCACAGCGACAAGTTCTCGCTGCACTGGGCCCCGTCGGCGCAGTGGTTCGCCCTGGCCGGCTACGCCGTGTTCCTGCCCAATCCTCGCGGCGGCCAGGGCCGTGGGCACGAGTTCGCCGCGGCCGTGGCCGGTGCCGTGGGGCAGGAGGAGTGGACCGACATCCTGACCGGCATCGACCTGCTCATCGCCGACGGCGTCGCCGATCCTCAGCGGCTCGGCATCGCCGGCTGGAGCCACGGCGGCTTCATGGCCGCGTGGGCCATCGGGCACACCGACCGGTTTTCCGCTGCCGTCATGGGCGCCGGCGTCACCGACTGGGGCATGCTCGTCGGCAGCGGCGAGTACGGGCGCATCGAGGCGGCGCTGGGCGGCAGCACCGGGTGGGAGGGCGTCGGTCCGCACCGGCACGACGAGCTGAGCCCCATCTCGTACGCCTCGGCCGTGCGGACTCCCGTGCTCATCGTGCACGGCGCCGCCGACACCAACGTGCCGCTGGCCCAGTCCGAGTACTTCCACCGGGCCTTGCGGCACTACGGGGCCACGCACGAATTCGTCGTCTATCCCCGTGAGGGCCACTCCCTGCGGGAACGCGGCCACCGGCTCGATCTGCTCAACCGGATGCGGGCCTGGTTCGACCGCTGGCTCTAGATCGGCGCCTCCAGCCCGCTGAGCAGCGAGGCGACGCTCAGGCCGGTGGTCAGGTAGTCGACGAAGGTCGCGTTGTTCAGCGCCTGGTCGGAGCGGGCCCGGCGCACCATCCCGATCGCCGTGCGCGCGTCATGGCCCAGCTCGATCAGCGTCTGCGCCGTCAGCAGCCCCGACCGGTTGTGGCCCACCCGGCAGCGGACCAGCACCTTCCGTCCCGCCGTCAGCTCCTCGGCCGCCATCACCGCCAGCTCCGCCACCCGGTCGATCTGCGCCGGCAGCAGCGGCGCGTCCGGAATCTCGTGCACCACATGCCTTTGCCCCGTCCCCGGCCCGTGGTTCGGCCGAGTGAACAGGCTGAACACCACATCGAACTCGTCGGTCACCACCGCTGCTTGCAGTTCCCCGTGGTCGTCGATCCACTCGTGGCCGCCCATCCACAGCCGCTCCGCGACCTCGTTCCACGGCGCCCGTGGCGGCGGTGTGTCCCGATCTCCTTCTCGCGTCCTGCGCACCTGGCCCTCCCCTTCCAGCGACGCCCCTGACGCTACTTCAGTCCGTGGGGGCTTGGACGCCTTGCGCTGCGCATCGCCGCCCACGGATCAAGGCCGGTGAGCTCGATGCTGCGCTCCCACACCGACTTGGCCAGCTCCTCATCGGCCAGGATGCCGCGAACGGGCTCAAGCCGGGGAACGCCCCTTAGCCCGAACATCCGCGGGCCCCAGAGTTGACCGCTGTGAACTTCAGGATCCAGCACGCACCGCACGGCAGGCCAAGCCCCGGCGTCCTTGCCCTGCAAGAGAAGTCGCTGAGGGTGCGGCCCGCCGGGACGGGTGTGCACGGGTGGGCGGGAAGGCGTGAGGGTGTCGAGGGCGCCGCCGGGATGGTTGACGACGCTGACCACACCGCCCCGCCGGGCCAGCTCGAAGCCGAAGAGCATCTGGGCGAGCTTGGAACGGGCGTAGGCGCGCTTGCCCTCGTGTTCGTGGGCGGGGAACGACGCGGACTTGGCGACGAAGCTGCCGGTGGTGACGACCCGGGACGTGGGGGACAGGTACGGGGCGAGCAGGGCGGTCAGGGCGAAGTGGCCGAGGTGGTTGATCGCGAACGTGCGCTCGTCGGGATCGGGGCCCTCGATCATCACGCCGGCGTTGAGCACGACGGCGTCGAGGGGAGCCGTCAATCGATCGACGGAGCTCGGCAGCGAAGGACGGTCGGCCAGGTCCAGCGGCAGAAAGCGCAGCGACGCCGAGGGGTGGACGGAGCGGATGGCGGTCATGGCGGCTTCGGCGCGGGCGGCGTCGCGGCAGCCGAGCAGGACGGTCGCGCCGGCGCCGGCCAGCTGCTCGGCGACGAAGTAGCCGATGCCGGCGTTGCCGCCGGTGACCAGCACGGTGCGGCCGTCGGCCCGTGGCGGGTGGTGCACGTCCCAAGAAGTCATATCGACACCGTAATCGGAATGGCTCCGAGTTTGCAATGGCTTCGGTCACGGGTACGGTGGCCCCATGACGCAGGGGCGGCGTGAACGCAAGAAGGAGGCCACGCGGCGGGCGCTGGCCGACGCGGCCAGGCGCCTGTTCCTGGAGCGCGGCTTCGACAGGGTCACCGTGGCGGAGATCGCGGAGGCGGCCGACACGGCGGTCTCGACCCTGTTCGTGCACTTCCCGGCGGGCAAGGAGGCGCTGATCCTCGGCGACGGCGCGGAGCGCGAACGGTCGCTGACCGAGGCGGTGCGGGAGCGCGGCGACAAGTCCGTCCTCGACGCGTTGCGGGACTTCCTCGCCACGCGCGGCCCCTTCGAGGCCGACCCGGAGACCCAGCCCGTCGTCGACCTCGTCACCACCACGCCGGCGCTGCGGGCCTACGCCCGTCTCATGTGGACGAACAACGAGGCGGCGCTGGCCGAGGTGATCGCGGCGGAGACCGGCCGCGAAGCCGATGTGTCGCTCCGGCTGCTCGCTCGCTACGTGCTGGAGATCCCGGACCTGGCCGGCACCGCGCCGAACGCCCCGGCGGCGCTGGACATCGCGTTCGAGCACCTCAAGCGCGGCTGGCCGGGCCTCTGACATGGCGTCGGTCATCGTGGTCGGGGCGGGGCCGACGGGCCTGACCGCCGCCGCGCTGCTGGCCCGGCACGGCGTCGACTGCGTGGTGCTGGACCGTCGACCCGAGCCGCACCCGCAGCCCCGGGCCGTGCATCTCGACGACGAGGTGCACGCGATCCTGGCCGGCATCGGCGTCGACCTCGGCGCCATCTCCCGGCCGGCCCTGGGACTGCGGCTGCTCGACGCGGACCTGGGCGTCCTGGCGGAGTTTCGCCGCGGCTCGACGCCCGGCCGGCACGGCTTCCCCGAGGCCAACATGTTCGACCAGCCCGACCTGGAGCGGTTGCTGCGTGAGAAGGTCACCGTTCTCGACGACGTCGAGGTCACGGAGATCACCCAGCACGGCGATCATGTGCGGGTGAACGGCGAACGGGCCGACTACGTACTGGGTTGCGATGGCGCGAACAGCTTCGTGCGCAACGCGATCGGCGCGCGGATGCGGGATCTCGGCTTCGCGCAACGATGGCTGGTGGTCGACATCGAGACCGAGGCCGAGCTGGGGCAGTGGGAAGGCGTGCACCAGGTCTGCGACACCCGGCGCGCGGCGACGTACATGCGGGTCGGAAAGTCCCGCTACCGCTGGGAGTTCCGGCTCCGTGACGGCGAGACCGCCGCCGACTACCAGGACCTCGGCGCGGTCCGGGAGCTCATCGCGCCGTGGACCCGGATCGCGGACCTGAAGTTGCGTCGGGTCGCCGAGTACACCTTCCGGGCCCAGATCGCCGACGAATGGCGTCAGGAAAGGGTTTTCCTGCTCGGCGACGCCGCCCACCTGACGCCGCCGTTCATCGGTCAGGGCCTCGGGGCCGGCCTGCGGGACGCGGCGAACCTCGCCTGGAAGCTCGCCGCGGTCCACAAGGGAGAGTTGCCGGCTTCGGTGCTCGACACGTACCAGATCGAGCGGATGCCCCACGCGCTGACGATGATTCGCCTGGCCAAGCTGCTCGGCGCGACCATGACCGAGGGCGGCGAGCTAGGCAACCTGCTTCGCCGCGTCGTCATGCCGCGCCTGCATCTGGTACCGGGGTTGAGGAATCGGGTGCTCAGCAGCGAGACGCCCGCCCTGCACCGGTCGGAACTCGTGCAGCGGCCCCGATTCCGTCGCGGCCTGGCCGGAACCCTGTGCCCCGGCCTGATGCCCGACCGGATGACCGTCGTGACGCCCGAGACACACCCGGAACTCGCCGACTGGCTGCGTCAGGGGCGAGCGCGCGCGGCGATCGTCCGTCCTGATGGGATTGTGCTTCAGGCGTCGAGCATCTGACGCGACAGTTCCCGCAACCGGTGCGCATTCTCGGGATCCACCGCGTAACGGGCCACACCTTGCAGCCGCGCGCCGCGACGATCCAGCGTCTCGGCTTCGTTGCAGTCGGCGAAGTACCGGCCGCCGACACCCTCCAACAGGGGAGAAGTGGCCACCAGCACGGACGTCGCCGCGCCCTGCTCGACCGTCTTCACCAGCTCCGGCGGGATCGTCCCGCTGCCGCCGCCTCCGGTGTGCCGTTGGAGGTTGGTGAAGATCGCGCCGGGCATCACGGCATTGGCGGTGACGCCGTCCGCGGCCCAGCGCCGCGAGGCCTCGACCGCGAACAGCACGTTCGCGGTCTTGGACTGACCGTAGGCCAGCCACGGATCGTAGCGGCGGAACGCGAAGTCGGGGTCGTCGAAGATGAACGGCGACAACATGTGCGCGGTCGAGCTGACCACGACGATTCGCGCGTTGCCGGCGGCCTTGAGCGCCGGGTGCAGTGCGGTGGCGAGGGCGAAGTGGCCGAGGTGGTTGGTGGCCAGCTGCGTCCCCGCCTCACATCCCTTGGCCCGCAAGGACTTCATCGAACTGTCCGACCTCCACGGCCAGCCTTGGATCGCCGGTTCCGGCACCGCCATGGGCGTCTGGCCCGGCCTCGACGAGCGTCCCGTCATCGCCCACTCGGTTCGCGACTGGTTGGCCAAGCTGCACCTGGTCGCCGCCGGCTGCGGGCTCACCACCGTCGGCGACTCCCTCTCCGACGCCGTTCCCCCGGGCGTTCGCGTGCTGCCCGTTCGCGGCGGTTCCCACGAGCACCGCCGCATCCTCCTGGCCAAGCTGCCCCGCCCCCTGTCCGAGCCCGCCGCCCGCGTCGCCGACGCCCTCCGCGCGGCCGCCGTGACAACTGGGGGTTGACACGACAACCCCCGGTTGTCATGCTCGTGTCATGACCACCGACCCGCACCGCGAAACCTTTGACCGCATCAAGGAAGTCCGCGCCCAGGCCATCCACCATGCCCGCCTGGCCCAGCAGCTCGCCGCCGAACGCCGCGACCTCATGCAGTCCCTCATTGCCCAGGGAGTCACCCAGTCCGACATCGCCCGCGAACTCGGCGTCACCCGCCAGGCCATCCAGAAGATGCTGTCGGTCTGACCTGGAGGCGTCGCCATACGGAATCCATCTCGGTGACCGTCACCATCAGCTCGTCGCCGACCGCCGGCCAGGCTTCGATGTCGTCGGCGTGGAGCAGACCGGCCACCCCGTCCGTGATCTCCACGACTGCGCCGAACGGCAGTAGTTTCAGCACCCTGCCGCGGAATTGCTGGCCGACCGCGATGCCGTCGTGTGGATCCGGTTGCCGGGCCTTCAGCGACAGTCGGGCCTCGCCGTTGGTCGTGTCGAATTGGAGAAACTCGCCCTCCACCCGCTCGCCTACTCGCACGACGTCCTCCACCGCGTCGAAATGACGCCAGGACAGCTCCGGATACGTGACGAAGCCGACGCCCGGAAAGACCGGGTGCGGCGGCTCGTCGTCCAGCCTCACGAACACGCCGAACTTCTCGATCGACGCCACCGTGCCGGTCAGCACCTCGCCAAGGTGTCGGGCCTTGAGAAACGCCCACAGTTCCGGATGTCGGGTCGCGGCCGAGGAGAGGCGCACCTCGCTCCGTTCGTGATCGACCCCGATCACCTCGCCCGTGATCCTCTCGCCGACCACCGGCTCCACACGCCGTCCCCACCCGGCGTCCAGTGATCCCACCACCCCCAGCGGCCGACCGGGAAAGCCGTCCAGTCTCACTGTCGTGTGGCGGTCGATGCCCGCCACCGTGCCGCCCAGGATGTCGCCCACTCGTATTCTCGCCAGGAACTCCCGTTCGCCCGATCCGCCCGTCACCCGTCGATCATGCCAGGAGATGTTGCTGGCTTCCGGCGGGTGTGGATAGCTTGCGGGGCCGTGGCTTCGACCCGATGGGAGCGCTACCGATGGACCTTCAGTTGCGAGGGAAGACCGCGTTGGTCACCGGGGCGAGCCGGGGGATCGGGCTGGCGGCTGTGCGCGCCCTCGTTGACGAGGGGGTTCGGGTTGTGGCGGCGGCGCGTCACGTTGAGGGCGAGCTGGCGTCTCTGCCGGTGGAGGCGGTGGCGGTCGACCTGTCGACCGCCGACGGCGCGGCTCAGGTCGTGGACGAGGCGGTGTCGCGGGTCGGCGGCATCGACGTTCTGGTCAACAACGTCGGGTTCGTGCACCCGCGCCCGGCCGGCTTCGCGTCGGTGACCGATGACGACTGGTTGGAGACGTTCAACCTTGACCTCATGTCCGCCGTACGCACCACGCGGGCCGCCCTGCCCTCCCTCCTCGATCGAGCCGGCTCGATCGTCACCGTGTGCTCGGTCAACGCCACCCTCCCCGACCCGCTGGTGGTCGACTACAGCGCCGCCAAGGCCGCCTGTCTCAGCTTCTTCAAGTCACTGTCCAAGGAGCTGGGTCCGCAGGGCATTCGGGTCAACACCGTCAGCCCGGGCCCTGTCGCGACCGACCTCTGGCTCGGCACCGGTGGCGTCGCCGAGACTGTCGCCGGCGCCGGCGGTGACGCCGGCGCTGTCGCCGACAGCGTGGCCGCCGGTGCGGCCACCGGCCGCTTCACCCAGCCCGCGGAGGTCGGCGCCCTCATCGCGTTCCTGGCCAGCCCACTCGTCGGCAACCTCACGGGCGCCGACATCATCCTCGACGGCGGCATGACGCCGACCATCTAACGCCCCGAGTCGGGGGTGAGGCCGCCGCGACGGATCAGCTGGCGGATGATGACGTCGCGCTGGATCTCGTTGGTGCCCTCGCCGACGATCATGAGAGGGGCGTCGCGGAAGTAGCGCTCGACGTCGAACTCGGTGGAGTAGCCGTGGCCGCCGTGCACGCGGATGGCGTCGAGGGCGACGGTCATGGCGGTCTCGGAGCAGAAGAGCTTGGCCATGCCGGCCTCGAGGTCGGCGCGGGAGCCGGAGTCGTAGCGGTGGGCGGCGTGGAGCAGGAGCTGGCGGGCGGCGGTGAGGCGGGTGGCCATGTCGGCGAGGAGGTGGCCGACGGCCTGGTGCTGCCAGACGGGCTTGCCGAAGGAATGGCGCTGCTGGGCGTAGGAAAAGGCGTCGTCGAAGGCGGCGCGGGCGACACCGGTGGCCCGGGCGGCGACCTGGATGCGGCCGATCTCCAGGCCACGCATCATCTGGGCGAAGCCGGCGCCCTCGACGGAGCCGAGCAGGGCGGTCGTGGGCACGCGACAGTCCTGAAAGGACAGTTCGCAGCTCTCGACGCCCTTGTAACCCAGCTTGGGCAGGTCACGGGCGACGGTGAAGCCGGGGACCTTCTCCATGAGCAGCACGCTGATGCCACGGTGCGGAGGGTCGGCCTCGGGATCGGTCTTGCACAGCAAGGCGACGAGCCCGGCCCGACGGGCGTTGGTGATCCACGTCTTGCTGCCGTTGACGACGTACTCGTCGCCGTCGCGCCGGGCGACGGTGCGCAGGGCCTGGAGGTCGGAGCCGCCGTCGGGCTCGGTGAGGGCCATGGCGGCACGGAGCTCGCCGGTGGCCATGAGGGGCAGGTAACGGCGCTGTTGCTCGGGGGTTCCGTGCTGGAGAAGGAGTTTGGCCACGACGGTGTGGCCGCCCATGGCGCCGGCGAGGCTCATCCAACCACGGGCCAACTCCTCGGTGACGAGGGCGAAGCACGGGGTGGACACGGCGGATCCGCCGAACTCCTCGGGGATGGCCAAGCCGAAGACGCCGAGCTGCTTCATCTGCTCGATCAAGGCTTCGGGATAGGTGTTGTCATGCTCCAGCTGCCGCGCGACAGGTCGCACATCCCGGTCCACGAAGTCGCGCACGGTGTCGACGATCGCCTGCTCGGTGCTGTCCAACATCTCCCAGTCCCCTCCTAGCGGCAGTCCAGGACGCGGCCGTCGACGGTGCCGATCAGCAGCCCGGAATCGGCACTGGCCAATGACGATCCTACGGTCGGCTGGCCGTGGACGCTGAGTTCTTGTTGCCACACCACGGCTCCGGCGTCGAAGTCGACGCCGAGCAGTGCGCCGGAGTTCAAGGTGACGTAGAGGAGCGAGCCGTCGAAGTGGAAGGCGGTCACCGGATGGTCGAAGGCGAGGTGCCACAGGATCTCGCCGTCGGGGCGGTGCCGTGAGATCTCGGGGCCTTTGCACGCCAGGGTGCCCTCGACCTCGACGACCGGATCGAGTGACCACTCCAACTCGTCGGTGGGAAGCCGGGATTCGAGCCGGGGACCATCCACAGTGGCCAGAATGCGGCCGTCGGGGAGTGGGGCGACGGCCCGGATCAGACCGCGATGCGACCAGTCGGGCGACAGCGCCTCGACGGCGGCGCGGGCCTGGTCGGGGGTGACGATGTCGCTGTCCCGCAACGGACCGTCCAGCTCGTCGAAACCGATCTCGCCGTCGCCGACGGCGAGCCAGTCGTCGCGCGTGACCATGGCGTCGAAGCCGATGGTCATGGCGGCGTTGCCGAACTCGGACTCGCTGAACGGGGCCAGAGCGAGGTCGAGTACGCGGCCCTGCCGCCAGGTCCGCCACCGTACGGCCCGAACCTCGCGGCTGTCGGCCAGCGCCGACACGACTGTGCCGGTGTCGAGGTGTAGGAGCAGCAACTCGCCGTGGAAGCTCCAGCCGCCGTCGTAACTGCCGGTCCCGACGGCCAGCAGCGGTTGCCGAGGATGGAAGTCGACGGAGCGGACGGGGTAGCGCAGGCGGAGCAAGGTCCGGCAACGCAGGTCGGACCGGTCGTAGAGGCCCAGCACGTGAGGTCGCCAGCCCTCGGCGCCGCGCTGGTGCAGCCAGCCCTGATGCCCGCCGATCGCGATCAACCCGCGGTCCGGGTCGACGGCGACGGCCCGCGGCTCGCCGACCTCGGCGAACGGGTGATCACCCAGCACGCGGTGCACGGTGAGGGACTGCGGCACGACCAGACCTTACGCCCGCGAGCAGCAGGAGAGCGCTCTCCGGCCTACTTTCCTGCACAGTCGTACAGATGCGGGCGGACCTGCGGACAGTGCTCGGCGGCCCAGGCCACGTTCTTCTGCGCCACTGTCTTCGCCGGCTTCTTGACCTCGCCCTGCACGTACCGGAGCTGCCCGGTGTGGATCAGCGACCGGAACTCCGAGGCCGTCGGGAACGGCGTCTTCGCGCTGAAACCGCCCATCGGCAGCACGCTCGCCCCGGCCTGCGAGATCAGCGTGGCAGCGGGCCCGGCGCCGTCGACGGCGAGCACGTACCGGGCGTTGCCGCTGCCCCGCTGCACGTAATCCAACAGCGAACGGTCCTCTTTGGACAACAGATGGGGTTTACGGGGCTTGGCCCCCACCGAAGGGTTGGCGGCATTGGCCTTCGCCACGGCCTGATCCGTCGACAAGGTCCAGGCGGTGGGGGTGATCAACACGGCGACGAGCCCGACGACGGCGCCCAGTGCTACCAGCCGTGACGAGCGGGCGGCCAGCAGGGCCAGCACGGCGAACAACGCCAACACCGCGACCGCCGCGGTCAGTGATCGGTGGGGGAGCACCAGCGCCCAACCGGCGGAAACGAGCACGACCATCGGCAACAACCACGGGCGACGGGCGCGTTCCCGCCAGAACAACACCAGCCCGGCCCCGGTCAACGCGGCCACGGCCGGCGCCAGCACGACCACGTAATAGGCGTGACGGAACTGCCCGAACCCGAAGGCCAGCAGGTGCACGGCCAGCCACATGCCCCACATCGCGTACCCGCCGCGCTCACGCGTCCACAACAGACCGAGCACGATGGCCAGCAGACAAATCGGATACATCCAGCCGATCTGCACGAAGGTGTGCTCCGACAACAGATCCCGCCAGCCGTTGCGGCCGCGCAACCGGCTCGCCGCGTTGTAGCCGAGGACCATGCTCAGGGGATTGTTGTCGCTGGTCGCGTCGATGTACGGGCGGTCGGCCGCCGGGGTCAGCAGGGTGATCACCACCCAGACCGACGACACCGCCAGCACCACGCTGCCGGCCACGCACAGCCGCCCGAGACGCCGGCGCGCGAACACCAGGTAGCAGAGGGCGAACACCGGCAACACCAGCCAGGCCTGCACCATCTTCACGTGGAACGCCAGGCCGATCCACACCGCGCACGGCCACAGCGGCTTGTCGTCCAGCACGCTGCGCTGCCACGCGCCGGCCGCGCACACCAGCAGCAGGGTCAGCAGCGTGTCCGCGATCTGGGCCTTGGCCAATGCCGCCGCGATCGGCGTCAAGGCCATCACCAGCGCCGCCAGCAGTCCCGCCGCCGGCCCGGTCCAACGCCGCACCACC
Organism: Kutzneria sp. NPDC051319; assembly: GCF_040682195.1. Taxonomy (NCBI): domain Bacteria; kingdom Bacillati; phylum Actinomycetota; class Actinomycetes; order Pseudonocardiales; family Pseudonocardiaceae; genus Kutzneria; species Kutzneria sp. NPDC051319. The sequence goes on from NZ_JBFBAM010000006.1 coordinate 16,629, forward strand.
TTATACAGCACCAGGACCGTCGCCACGGCTTCGAGCACCGACGGCAGCGCCACCGACCAGTCGTGAAAGCCGAACACCCGGACCGACAGCGCCTGCAACCAGAACGCGCCGGGGATCTTGTCGATGCTGATCGAGCCCTGCGGGTCGAACCCGCCGAAGACGAACGCCCGCCAGCTGCCGGCCATGCTCCGGACCGCGGAGGCGTAGTAGTTGTGCACCGGCCGGACCGTGATGCCCCAGGCGTAGATGACGGCGGCCAGCACGCCGATCACTGCCAGCGCTGACCGGATCAGCGTGGTCTGGGTGAAACGAGGATATCTGGACGGACTGGGCACAGCTTCTGTTCCGGCCAGGCCCGGGGCGGATCCGGTCAGTGTCCGTCCGAACGACATGGTGAAGCCCCCAAGGAAGACGGGCTGCCCGGCGGTCGGCGGAGTGAGGTCGGTGCCGTGCTCATGCTACCGGCAAAGGCAAGGGATGCTCGCCCCCCGACAGGGCGAGCATCCCCGGTGCCGGTCAGAGGTGGGCGGTGAGCGGGTGGGCGTTGAAGAAGTCCCAGATCACCTGGGTCGCCTTGACGGTCTGGGTCGCCGAGCCGGGGCCGCTGTCGACGAGCTCGCCGGGCCAGGTGTGGCCGGCGCCGATGATGCGGTAATGGGTGACGTCGGCGTGCTGGGCGCACGACGACCAAGAGAACTGGAGGACGTCGGTGCCGATGGCGGTCTGCGTGGGGCCGGTGGCGCAGTGGTTGTGGGTGGCCCAGTTCTGGGCCCAGTCCATCAGCGCCGGGGTGGGCACGCCGTGGCTGACGTCACCGGTGTACACGATGGTCGGGTCGGCGGTGCCGTGGAAGTCGACGATGGGCGCCGGGGCGCTGGTCGAGCAGCCGGTGGTGGTGCCAGGGTAGAAGGCGCCGGCGATGGTGCCGAAAGCGGCGATACGGAAGGGAAGCTGGCAGGCCAGCAGGGACACGAAGCCAGCCCCGTTGGACTTGCCGGTGGCGAAGATGCGGTTGGGGTCGACGCACAGCGTGGCCTGGAGCTTGTCCAGCAGGTCGCTGACGAACTTGACGTCGTCGACACCCTCGGCGGCGTACGGCGCGCTCTCCCACGCCCGCTGGTCGGCCTCGCCCTTGACACCCACGGGATACACGGCGATGGCGTCCAGGTTGTCGATGCCCGAGAAGGCCTCGATGTCCGAGCCGTCGCCCTTGCGGCCGTGGAAGGCCATGACCACCGGGGTCGGGTGGAAGGGCTGGTAGCCGGCCGGCAGGTGCAGCAGGTACTCGCGTTCCAGGCCACCGGAGGTGACGGTCTCGTGGGTCGTCACGCCGGTGGCCGGCGCCTGCCGGGACAGGCAGCCGAGGGACAGGATGGGGTAGTTGTGCACGGCCGGCGCGGCCGAAGCCGTTGCCGGCACGAGGAAAGCGGCGGCGACCGCGGCGGCGGCCGCGAGAGGGACGAGTCTCATCACAGAACCTGCTTCAGGAAGGACCGGAGCCGGTCGGATCTGGGGGAGTCGAAGAACTCGGCGGGACGGGCGGCCTCCAGCAGTCGTCCCTGGTCGAGGAACACGACCTGCTGCGCCACCTCACGCGCGAACCGCATCTCGTGCGTGACCACGATCATCGTCATACCGCGGTCGGCGAGGTTACGCATGACCGCCAGGACCCCCTTCACCAGCTCGGGGTCCAGGGCCGAGGTGGCCTCGTCGAACAGCATGACCTCGGGGTCCATCGCCAACGCGCGGGCGATGGCCACCCGCTGCTGCTGCCCGCCGGACAGCTGCTCGGGCCGTCGATCCTCCAAACGGGACAGACCGACGGACTCCAGGTGCCTGCGGGCCACCTGCACCGCTTCGTCCCGTGCGCGCCCGAGAACCCGTTGCTGGGCCAGGGTGACGTTGTCCAGCACGGTGTGGTGTGGGAACAGGTGGAAGTTCTGGAACACCATGCCCACGCGGGTGCGGATGCGGTCGACGTCCGCGCCGGGATCGGTGATCGCCTCGTCGCCGATCAGGATCCGCCCGGAACTGGGCACCTCCAACAGGTTCGCGCACCGCAGCAGCGTGGACTTGCCGGAGCCCGACGGGCCGACGATGCACGTGGTGGCGCCGCCGGGCGCCTCCAGCTCGATGTCGTGCAGCACCTGGTTCTGCCCGAAGCTCTTGTCGATGTGCTCGAACCGGACCGCGGTGCCGGCGCGGGTCCTGCCGTTGGGCGTCATGGTGGTCATGCGGCGGCCTCCACGGGCGGCAGGGCGGAGACCGGGCGGCCCTCGCGCATCCGCCGGTCCCACGCGTTCACGGCGTAGGTCAGCGGAATGGTGATCACGAGGTAGAACAGGCCGGCCGCCACCAGCGGGGACAGCGAGGCGTTGTTGCTGGAGGTGTCCTGGGCGATGGCGAACATCTCCCGCTGCCCGGTGGCCAGCCCCAGCAGGTACACCAGGGCCGTGCTCTTGATGACGAGGATGAGCTGCCCGGTCAGCGCCGGCAGCACGCGCCGGAACCCGATCGGGACGATGATCAGCCGCATGGTCCTGGATCGGGACAGGCCCAGGCTGCGCGCGGCCTCCACGATGCCCCGCTCCACGCTCTGGAAGCCGGACCGGAAGATCTCCGCCATGTACGCGCCCTCCATCAGCCCGATGGCCAGCGCGGCGTAGCCGTACGTCCAGCTGCCGAACACGTTCAGGCCGGCCAGCGGCAGGCCCTGCCCGATGAGGTAGATGGACAGGATGTGCGGCAGGCCGCGCAGGATGTCCACGTACCAGCGGCAGGGGTAGCGCAGCACGGCCCGCCGCGACATCAGGCCACCGGCCAGGAAGATTCCGACGACCAGGCCGATGGCGCTGGCCAACACGGTCAGGAACAGCGTGTTGAGCAGGCCCTCCCGCAGCAGCGTCGGCAGCGTGCCGAAGATCAGCGGCAGGTCGAAGAACGTGTCGAGGACATGCTGGAGACCGTCCATCAGGAACCTGCCCCCGGGCGCTGCCGCATGCCGGGATAGGCGGCGATCATGTCGGCCGGAATGGCCACGCCCTTGGGGTTCCACTTGTCGAACAGCTTGGTGTACGTGCCGTCGGTGATCACCGACTTGAGCGCGTCGTCAAGGGCCTTCTTCAGCTCCGGCCGGTCCTTGGCCACCGGCAGCGCGGTCGGGCCGCTGGTGATGGACGGCGAAGCGGTGTAGTCCGGGTGCTTGCTCACCAGGTCCAGCGCGGTGGTGTCGCCGGTGAACAGGCCGTCGACCTGGCCGGCGGTCAGTGCGTTGGCGCTGGCGGCGATGTTCGGGAACTCCTTGACCGTGACCGTCGCAACCTTGGCCTTGAGCAGGGGAATCAGCTCGCTGCCCCGGGTGATCGCGACCGTCTTGCCGGCGGAGGCATCCACAGTGGACAATGCGGCGTCCTTGCGGCTGACCATCTTCGCCTCGCCGAAGGACACCGGGCTGGTGAAGTCGGTGACCTGCTTGCGGGCGTCGGTGGCCAGCGTGCCGAACGCGGCCGTGTCGTACTTGTGGTTGCGCACGTTGGGCAGCATGGACGCGAAGTCGGTGGCCGTGTACTTCGGCGTCACCTTCATCCTGTCGGCCATGGCCTGGGTCAGCTCGATCAGGAAGCCGGCGGGCTTTCCGTTGTCCACGAAGGAAACGGGCTTGTCGTCGGAGCGGAACGCGAACGAGATCGTGCCGGCTTCGACGGTGTTGAGCGAGTTGCTGCCGGCGCCGGCGGGGGCGCCCCCGCAGGCCGCCAGGGACATCCCGGCGGCGAGCGCGACGGCGGCCACTCCGATACGGCGTCGGGTCGGGGCGGCGGTCATGAGGTCTCCAGTGCGATGTGGGCGGGTGGCGGGGCGGGGCTGCGGTCCGGCAGGCCGATCAGGCCGGTCAGGAAGTCGCAGACGCGGTCGACGACGGCGTCGACCAGTAACGCGCCGAGCTCGGCGGTGGCCAGGCGCGGGTCGCCCAGGTTGCCGGTCCGGCTGAGGGCGTCGTAGCCCTGGGGGAACTGGATGCCCGGATGCGATCGGGCCAGCCGTCCGGCCGGGTCCAGATCGTCCAGGGTGGCGCTGCCGCGCACGAGCCGGTCGGGCAGCACGAGCTCGGGATCCACGTACAGCGCCTGCGAAGTCTCGATCTCGCAGGAGTGGCCGCGGACGGGGCTGTCGGAGTTCTGCTTGACCAGATCGGACACCACCGGGGTGACGCCGCTCCACGCGATGTGCGTGTCGGTGAACTCGGCGCGCAGCCGGGACACCGCGACGTCGACCGCGGCGTTGTTGCCGCCGTGGCCGGTCAGCACGAAGATGCGGCGCCAGCCGTGCCGGTGCAGGCTGGTCACCAGCTCGACCACGATCTGCTGCAGTGTCACCGGGGACAGCGTGAGCGTGCCCGGGAACGCCATGTGGTGCTCGGACATACCCACCGGGATCGTCGGCGTGACAACGACTTGCGGCGACATGCGGCGGGCCACCATGTCGGCGACGGCCTCGGCCCGCGCGGTGTCGGTGCGCTGCGCCATGCCCAGACCGTGCTGCTCGGTGGCGCCCAGCGGCACGATCGCGACCGGCGCGTGCGGCCGGAGCTCGTCGATCTCGGGCCACGTGAGGTCGGCCAGCCGGTGAGTGCGGGGTAGGTAGGTCATTCGGGGGTCCCCAGGTGGTCGGTGACGGTGGTGCGCAGGTCGCGCAGGTGCTGCTCGGTCAACAGCCGGGCCTGCTCGACGTCGCCGGACTCGACGGCAAGGAAGATCGCCACGTGCTGCTCGTAGTCGCGGCCGCGGTTCTCGATCTGCGCCCGCAGGGCCCTCTGCTCCCGGCTTCTCGCCGCGAGCAGGGAGTCGACCACTTCGAACAGGACCTGGTTGCCGGAGGCGGCGGCCAGCTCGCGGTGGAAGTTCAGCTTGGGCCGGTTGTCGTCGGCCGAGCGCTTGGCGGTGTCCACCGCGCGGGCCAGGCGCTCCAGGTCGTCGACGGTCCGGTTGGCCGCGGCCATCGCCGCGATGCCCGGCTCGATGGTCAGCCTGGCCTCGACGAGCTGGATGATGTGCTCGTCCTTGAGCGGCGTGGAGTTCGGGTTCGGCATCAGCATCCGGTGGATGCCGTCGCCGACGTAGATGCCCGAGCCGTGGCGCATCCGGACCGCGTCGGTGGTCTGGAGTCTTCGCAGGGCTTCCCGAATGGTCGGCGTCGTCACGGCGAATCGCGCGGCCAGCTCGCGCACGGTGGGCAGGCTGTCGCCCGGGCCCAGCGCACCCGCGCTGATCAGCTCAAGCAGGCCGTCGACCAGTCGGTCGGACAGTCCGCCGGACTGCGGCGCCTGTGACATGCGGCACTCCTCTCGGTCGAAGTGACTAAATCACTTGCTCAATCCATCGTCAAGCCCTGAGTACGGTATTGGTATGCGCTACGAGACGTTGGGGGCGGCCGGACCGCAGGTGCCGGCGCTGATTCTCGGCTGTGGCAACTTCGGCGGCATCGGCTCCCCGATCCAGTTCCGGGGCAAGGGCGACAGCCGGGACGCGGCCTTCGGGACCATGGACGCCGCCCGGGACAGCGGCATCACGATGTTCGACACGGCCGATGCCTACGCCGGCGGCATCTCCGAGCAGTGGATCGGGGAGTGGTTGGCCGACCGCAAGGCACATAACGACATAGCCGTTACAACGAAGGTCGGCGGGCCCACCGACGCGGGCAGCGGCCTGTCCCGCGACCACATCCGCGGCCAGATCGACGCCAGCCTGGCCCGACTGGGCGTGGAGCGCGTGGCGCTGTACCTGGCCCACGGTCCCGATGAGACGGTGCCGATCGAGGAGACGATCGGGACCTTCGACGAGCTGGTCGCGGCCGGCAAGATCGGGGCCTACGGCGTCAGCAATGTGACGGCCGCCCAGTTGTCGGCGGCAACGGCGGTCGGGCGGCCGGTGAACGTGCAGAACGGGTACAACCTGTTCGACCGGCTGACCCAGCAGGACCTGTGGCCGGTGTGCCGGGCCGGGGGCGTCGGGTTCTCCGCCTACAGCCCGTTGGCCGGCGGCCTGCTGACCGGCAAACACCGGGCCGGCCAGCCCTATGCCGCCGGTTCGCGGATGGCGCTGCGGCCGCCGGAGTTGACGGATTTGTCGGTGGACAGCGCTTTCCGTGCGCTGCCCAAGCTGGCCGAGCTCGCCGACGGGTACGGCGTGCCGCTGACGACGCTGGCCCTGGCCTGGGTGCTGACCGACCCGGGCGTGACGTCCGCGGTGGTGGGGCCGCGCTCGCCCGAGCACCTCAAGCCCCTGGTCGCGGCCGTGGATCTCGACCTGACGGCCGACCAGCGGACGGAGTTGGCGACCGTCAGCAATTCCAACGCATAGGGACACCTAATCGGGGGCACCGAATCGGCGGTGCCTAGTAGCGTCCGAGGCATGTTCCACGAGATCCCCACCACGACCCTGGCCGACATCCTCGGCAAACAGCAGGTGATGGACTTCGGCATCCGGCGGCTGTGGTCGTCCGACCGCGTCGCCGGGCCGGCGTTCACCGTGCGCTGCCCGCGCGGCGACAACCTGATGCTGCACGCGGCGATCTACCGGGCCGAGCCGGGCGCGGTGATCGTCGTCGAATCGGGTGACACCGATTTCGCCCTGGCCGGCGGCAACGTCTGCGCGACCGCGCACCGACGCGGGGTCGAGGCGTTCGTGCTGGACGGCGTGATCCGCGACATCGGCGAGATCCGCGAGGACCGCTTTCCCGTGCACGCACGGGGAATCGTGCCGATCCCGGGCGTGAAGAAGGCCGTGCTGCCACTGAACGAGGCGATCACCTGCGGCGGCGTGACCGTCCATCCGGGAGACGTCGTCGTCGCCGACGAGGACGGCATTGTCGTGGTGCCGCAGGCGAAAGCCGACGAGGTGTTGGTGAAGGCGCGGCAGGTGCTCGCCCGCGAGGCCGAGGAGACCCTCGACCAGTGGCAGGCCCGCCACCGCGCCACCGTCGACAAGCTGCTCGACGCGGGGTGATCAGTCGAAGTCGTGGAAGACGCCGTCCGGGTGCGCCTTCGCGGTCTGCGCCCAGTCGGTGAAGTCCATGTTGGCCAGCGCCAGGTTGACGTGCACGCCCGAGGCCTGGCGAGGCACGATCCGGAACTGCCGCCCGAACGCCGAGCCCTCCTCGTCCAGGAAGTTGGGCTCGTCGTCCAGGTTCACCGCGAGCAGCGCGTGGTGCGGCGCCCGCATGGTCTCCTCGTCGGCGATGAACACCACCGACAGGTACTCGTCGATGCTGGCCAGGGTGTCGCGCAGCTGGTCGAGCGGCACGCCGGCGAGGCTCGGGTCGTCCACCGGATAGGTGGTCGACTCGAAGCCCTCGTCCTCCTGGTCCTCGTCGTCGCCCCACGCCTGCGCGGCGGCGGAGAGCACCGCCGCCCACGCCTGGTCGTCACCGAAATGGGTGCGGACCACGACCTTGTCGAATTCCTCGCGCTCCGCCGCCGCCCTGGCCAGAGAATCCATGGGCGGGAGCGTACCGGTCAGCCCGGACCCACCAGCCCGTGGATCGAGTACCGCTCCATCGACAGGTACGGGAACAGGACCTTGGCGTACGGGCTGGCCGCGAAGCAGCCCTGCAGCCAGTCCTGGTTCACGGCGTTGTCGATGGCCATCAGGATCGCCATCTGGCTGATGGCCATGAAGCGCGGGGCCAGTGTGCCGGTCCGCACCTCGACGGCGTCGAGCAGGCCGTACTGGTTGTAGATCAGCGGGAACTTGGCCAGCAGCTGGCTGACGTTGGCGTAGGCCTGCTCGGGGATGATCGGCAGGGCCAGGAACGCGGCCGACGGCGTGATCACGTCGTTCGGCACGTCGCCCTGGTTGATGGCCAGGTCGGGGGCGCCGTAGTTGGTGTACCGCTGCTTGCCGGTCGGCGAGGTCGCCGCGGACCAGCCGAAGACCGAGGTCGCGGCGCCGACCTGCCCGTACGCGCCCTGGGCCAGCGCCGTGTTGCGGTTGTTCATGCCGAGGCTGCTCGGCGCGACGGCCTGCTCCGGCACGACCATGGCCGGCGCCAGCGCCTGGTACATGCTGCCGCCGAAGGTCGGCACAAACTTGATCCGGTCGTAGACGTAGTGGCCCTCGAAGATGGTGTACGCCTTGCCGTCCTGGGGATCGGTGTACGTCCGGTTCTGGCCGACCGGCACCTGCCGCTGCCGGTGGTCGGCCGGCGGCGTGCGGGCCAGCCCCCACCACAGCGCGCCCGGCACCTTGCCGCTGCCGATGGCCAGGTAGTCGGCGATGCGCGGGCCGGAGTACATGTTGTCGTAGGTGTTCGCGGAGTAGCCCTGGCCGACCTGGTATCCGTTGTACAACACGTTTCCCGCGGCGTTGTACAGGAAGCCCCACTGCATGGCGTCGAGCTGGGCCTGGAATCCGGCGGCCAGCGCCGGAAACGCCTGCCCGGCGGTGAGCATGCCCTGGGCCAGCCAGCCGTTGTCCACAGTGGACACGTAGCCGTTCTTGACCGGACGGCCCTGCGGCGACTCGATCGCCTGCCCGCTGGTGGTGCTGTACCAGCGGAACAGGAAGCCCTTGTACTTGGCCAGGGTCTGGATCTCCGCCAGTACCGCGGCCGCGCGGGCCTGGGCCTTGTCCGCCGGTTCGAGCCCGAGGTCCTTGGCCACCGCGATCGCCGAGAGGTAGTTCCCGATCAGCGCCGGATTGGTGTACTGCTGTGCCGAGGTGGCCGGGCTGAGCTGGACGGTGGCCGCCGGGTCGCCGGTGATCATGACGCTGGACAGCGGCAGGCTCGTCGTCCGATCCACGCCCGGGCCGGACACCAGCCGCCAGGTCCGCGCCGCGACCTCGCGCAGGACGGTGATCTGGTCGGCGGTCAGGTGGGTGGTGGGATTGGTGATGACAGTGTCGTCCGCCGCGACCGTCTGCCACGGGTCGTCGACTCTCGGCTCGGTCGTGGCGGCGCAGGCGGCGGTGAGGGCCACGGCTGCAACGAGCAGGCGATGCAGTCGGTTCACACGTCTCCATTCGTCAGGTAGCGCGGTGCGAGCACCGGCCAGGCGATGTCCGGGTTGGGCACGGCCCGGTGGGCCCGGCGCCAGACGGGCCGGACCGGGCGGGTTCTCAGCAGCAGCAGGGCCTCCACGTTGGCCAGCCGCTTCACGATCACGAAGCCGAGGAACAGGGGCCACCACAGCAGGGAGCGCCACAGCTTCCGGTAGAACAGCGCGCAGACCGTCACCAGCAGCATGGGCAGCTTGGCCAGCACGAAGAACGCCAACAGGTGCACCAGGTTCTGCCGGTTGTCGGGTTGCAGCAGCGCGCCCTGCAACGCGAACAGATAGGCGGCGAACTGCATCGGCTGCACGATTCGCCGCGCCCCCTTGAAGAACTCGGCGAACCAGAACCGCGGGCCGGCCGAGCCTGCGGCCAGCGGCACGAACCGCGCGAAGTTGTATATCGAGCCCTGACTCCACCGCCGCCGCTGCAACCGAAGCTGTGCAAGGGATTCCGGCACGTCCTCGTACGCCCAGATGCGCCGGTCGTACACGGCCCGGTAGCCGATGCGGGCCAGGCTGCACGTGAAGTCGATGTCCTCGCCGAGCATGCCCTCGGGCCAGCCGCCGATCTCCAGCGCGGCCTTGCGCCGCACTGCCGTGTAGTTGCCCGGCACGCACGGCTGCATGTCGACCACCGCGTAGGCCAGCCGGGGCAGGCCGAAACCCGCCGCCAGCTCCAGTGCGCGCATCCGGTCGACCCAGGTGTGGAACGGGAACTTCGGCAGCATGAACGCCCCCACCAGCCCGATCCGACGATCGGACTGGAACCAGGGAATGCTGTAGCGCAGGACGTTCGGATGCAGCTCGCAGTCGGTGTCGTGGCGCACCACGTAGTCCGCGGTGCACCGGGTCAGCGCCAGGTTGAGGGCGGTTGCCTTGCCGGTGTGGGAACCGGCGATCACCGTGCCCTGTAAGGCGGTCGCACGCGCCATCGCCTCCTCGGCCAGTCGTCGGGTGTCGTCGGTGGAGCCGTCGTCGCACAGGATCAGGTGGACCGGGCCACCGTAGGCCGCCGCGGCCCGGTCGACGCTGTGCACCCAGGCCACGATGTTGGTCTCCTCGTTGAACGCCGGCCCGATCACGTCGACCGGCGGCGGGTTGGGCCCCGGCTGCGGCAGCCGGCGCCGTCCCACCACCCGCAGGATCGACAGCATGATGTAGAGGCCGAACTTGAGGTAGACCGGAATCGCCAGCAGCAGGAAGGTGTACGCCACCGGGTCGTCGCCGATCAGGCTGACCACGTAGGCCGCGCCGGCGGCGACGAACACCGACACCGCGGCCAGCGAGACGATGGTGATCACGGTGTCGAAGGTGTCGCCCTCGCGGCGGATCGGCACCTGCGTCGGCCGTGGCAACAGATATGTGGTCAGGGCCAGCCGCATCGCCATCACGTAGGCGACGCCGTAGTGCATGAGGATGCTGATCAGCGGGAATGGCCCCAGCGGCAGGTTCAGCTCGATGCCGACCACGCCGAGGGCGGTGTCGGCGGTGATCGAAGCGAAGATCGCCAGCGGGGCGTGCAGCACGATCAGCAAGCGCCGCAACGGACTGGCCTTCACGCACAGCGCCAGCGCGACCGTGAAGGCCAGGAAGCTGACCGGGATCACCGGCCGCAGATGGGTCGCGTAGTCGGCGACGACACCGGGCAGCGGCACCACCGACGTGACGGCCCGGCCGATCACCCAACGGTACGCGGTGGACAGATCCGGGGTGCGGATGCTGTTGAGCACCACGCTGCCACCGAGGCTGAGCACCACGAACGCGGCGACCCGCCGTAGCGACGGCGGGTGCGGCTTGGGCAGCCGCACCACGTTGCCGACGCCGCGGTCGGAGTCGTCGAACTTGCGCCGCAACGCATGCGCGACCAGCACCGCGATCAGCCCGATGTTCAGCGCCAGCAGGACAAGGCCGGGCAGACGGATCACGGGAAGACCACGCTGAGGCTCATGCCGGGGGCGGTGCCCTCGGGCCAGTGCTCGACGGTCAGCCGGACCGCGTACTCCACCGCCCCGGACTGGTCGATGGGCATCGGAATGACCTGGTCCACGGTCCCGTCCACGGTCTGCCGCAAGGCATTCACGGTGACACTGGCCTTGGTGCCCGGCTTGAGCCTGGGCATCGCCGACTCGGCGACCTGGGCCACCGCGTCGCTCTCCGAGCTGACCAACGTGACCAGCGGATGCTGGTTGGCGGTGCCGGTGTTCTGCGAGGAGTCGGTACCGGCTGCCGGCGGGAACAGGCTGAACGCCGGCGCCTGCGCCGGCTGCATGGACTGCGGCCCGGCGAACCCGTGCACTCCCGTGGTGCCGTCGAGTTCGCCGGGCACGCCGCCGACATTGGCGATCACGCCGTCGATCGGAGAGGTCAGCGTGAGCTGATCGACGGTGTGCTGCGCCTGGTCGACGTCCGACTGCGCGGACGCCACCGACGACTGGGCGGACGAGACGTCCGCCGGCGACGCCGGTTCTCCCGCGGCCGCGCGCTGGTTCTGGGTCAAGGCCAAAGTGGACTGGGCCGACGTCACGGCGTTGGCCGCGGTGTCGCGCAGCTGGGCCGTGGATGCCTTGGTGTGCGTCAGGTTCGCGTTGGCCGTGGCGATGGCCGACGAGTCCTTGCGCACCTGCGCCTGAAGGTTCGCGCAGAAGGTCTTGTCGGTGGTGGAATCCGTGCCGCACAACGTGGCCAGCTGCCTGTTGTCGGCGTCGTATGTGGACTGTGCGTCGGTGACGGCCTGCTGCGCCTGTGCCACCTCGGCATTGGCCGTCACGGCCGCGTCCGAGGAGGCCTTCTGCGCCCCCGTCAACTGCGCGTTCGCCTTGGCCACCTGGAGATCCAGGCTCTGCTTGGCCGAGTCGGTCAGCGCGGGGGACTGCAATGCGGTGAGCTTGGCCTGCGCCGCGACGAGCACCGCCTTGGCGTCGGCCAGCGTCGCCTTGGCGATGGTCTGGTCCTGCGTGGCCAGCGGCTGCCCCTTCCTGACGTGCTCGCCGGCCCGCACCATCACGTCCTGGATCCGCCCGGTCTGGGTGAAGTCCAGGTTCAACGCCTGTCGCGGCTGCACCGCGCCGACGAAGCTGCTGCGCGCGGACACGTCCGCGTAGGTGAAGTACGCCAGGACCGAGCCCCCGGACAGGATCGCCACCGCGACCAGAAGTTGACGTACCGACGAGTGCGGGAACTCCTTTTTCACCAAGGGATGCCCGCCTGCGGACGGGGTGAGGTCGGCCGCCGCGTTCATGCCGCGGACCCGGGCCTGGACGCGGGCCATCAGTCGATCGCCACCGGCTGACGGACCGGCAACTCGGTCAGCAGGTCGTCGGCGACGGCCATGCCCTCGCGCCACACCGACCGGCAGACGATCTTCGACGGGTCGACGCGGCCCTTGAACCGGGTGGCGATGTCGGTGCACTCCTCCAGCAGGCCCTCGGACAGCGTCGTCGGCTTCAGCCCGAGCGCGAGGAACCGGTCATTGCGCACGACCAGGTCGTTCTCCACCGCTTCCTGTCGGGGATTGGGCAGGTTGGCCACCTCGACGCCGGTCATCGCGCTGATCAGCTCGGCCAGGTCGCGGACGCGGTGGGTCTCGGTGATCTGGTTGAACACGGTCGGCTTGGCGCCCGGCTCCGGAGGGTTGTTCAGCGCGATCTCTATACAGCGCACGGTGTCGCGGATGTGGATGAACGCCCGCGTCTGCCCGCCGGTGCCGTGCACGGTCAGCGGGTGGCCGATGGCCGCCTGCATCAGGAACCGGTTGAGCACGGTGCCGTAGTCGCCGTCATAGTCGAAGCGGTTGATCAGCCGCTCGTCCCGCGCGGTCTGCGGGGTCTGAGTGCCCCACACGATGCCCTGGTGCAGGTCGGTGACGCGCAGCCCGTCGTTGTGCGCGTAGAACGCGAACATGAGCTGGTCCAACGTCTTCGTCATGTGGTAGACCGAGCCCGGGTTGGCCGGGTGCAGGATCTCCCGCTCCAGGTCGCCGTCCGGGGTCGGCACCTTGACGGTGAGGTAGCCCTCGGGGATCGGGGCGGAGCCCGACCAGCCGTAGCCGTAGACGCCCATCGTGCCCAGGTGGACCAGCGCGGTCTCGCCGCCGGTGGCGACCAGCGCGGCCAGCAGGTTGTGCGTCGCCCGCACGTTGTTGTCGACGGTGTAACGCTTTGCGCCGGTGGAGCGCATGGAGTACGGAGCAGCCCGCTGCTCGGCGAAGTGGACCACCGCGTCCGGCCGTAGGCGCGTGAGCACGGACACCAACCGGTCGTATTCGGTCGCGAGGTCCAGCCGGACGAAGCCGATGTCCCGGCCGGAAACCTGGCGCCACACCCGTAACCGCTCACCCAGCGGGCGGATCGGGGTCAGCGAGTCGACCTCGAGTTCGAGGTCGATGGCTCGTCTGCTCAGGTTGTCGAGAATGGTCACGTCGTGGCCGTTGTCGGACAGATGCAGGGCCGTCGGCCAGCCGCAGAATCCGTCTCCGCCCAGAACAAGTACACGCATGCGAGATGCACTCCTCGAGTTCCAGTACAGGGTCCGCCGTGGCGCGGCAGTGGCAGGGGGCCGCGCAGGCGGGGAGGACGTCGGCGAGGAAGCGTCAGGGTCCGCCGGCCAGATGCGAGTTATATAGGAAACTTTCTTAACTCGGACACGGAGACTATTCGCATACGTGGACCTCGTCAAGCCGACGGCGCGGCGGCCGATGCCCGCTCACATGCCTTGGCTGCAAACGGTTTCAAGCTCTGACCTGCGGAGTGTCACCGCGGCGGGTCACCCCAATGGCGGGGCTTGACGGCCCGGGCCGGGCGGGCCTACGCTCCGCCGCACAGTAAGGAAAGTTTCCTAACAAATTGGTCACTCCCGGTGGAGGAGGACCCATGATGGACGCTCGCCCGCCCGCCGAACTCCGGCGCATCGCCGACCGAGCCGCCGCCGAACTGCACGACGCCACCGCCGAAGAGGTCGTCGGTTGGGCCGGCCGAACCTTCGGCCACCGCCTCGCCGTGGCCTCCTCGATGGCCGACACCGTGCTCGTCGACCTGGCCGCCCGCCACGCCCCCGGCGTGCACGTGCTCTTTCTCGACACCGGCTACCACTTCCCGGAGACCATAGGGACCCGGGACGCGGTCGCCGCGACCTATCCGATCACGCTGGTCACGGTCGTGCCCGAACAGACCGTGGCCGAGCAGGACCGGTGGTACGGGCCGCGACTGTACACCCGCGATCCGGACAAGTGCTGTGCCCTGCGCAAGGTCGCGCCGCTGGCCGGCGCCCTCAAGCAGTACGACGCCTGGGTGACCGGCATGCGCCGGGACGAGTCGCCGACGCGGGCGGACACGCCGGTGATCGGCTGGGACGAGCAACACGGCCTGATCAAGATCAACCCGCTGGCCGCGTGGACCACGACCGAGGTGGCGGAATACGCCGTACGGCAGGGAGTTCTGCTCAACCCGCTGCTGTCCGACGGCTATCTGTCCGTCGGCTGCCGGCCGTGCACCACTCGCGTCTCGCCGGGGGCCGATCCGCGCAGCGGCCGCTGGGCCGGCCGCGCGAAAACCGAGTGCGGCCTGCACTTGGCCAAGTAACGGAAACCATTCCGGCGGAACCGCCGCCCGCCGCGACCGAAAGGGGTTTCGGTGTGAGGGCGACGACCCGAACACGGCACATCCTCTCGCATCTCGACGCCCTCGAGGCCGAGTCGGTGCACATCCTCCGCGAGGTCGCGGCGGAGTTCGAACGGCCGGTGCTGCTGTTCTCCGGCGGCAAGGACTCGACGGTGATGCTGCACCTGGCCCGCAAGGCGTTCCTGCCGGCGCCGATTCCGTTCCAACTGTTACATGTGGACACCGGGCACAACTTCCCGGAGACACTGGACTTCCGGGATCGCATGGTGGACCGGTTCGGCGTGCGGCTGCTGGTCGCCGACGTCCAGTCCTACATCGACGCCGGCGATCTGCGGGAACGGGCCGACGGCACCCGCAACCCGCTGCAGACCCTGCCGCTGCTGCGAGCCATCGAGGCCAACAGGTTCGACGCCGTGCTCGGCGGCGGCCGCCGCGACGAGGAGAAGGCCCGGGCCAAGGAACGGGTCTTCTCGCTGCGTGACGACTTCGGCCAGTGGGACCCGCGCCGGCAGCGGCCGGAGCTGTGGCGGCTGTACAACGGCCGGCACCGCCCGGGCGAACACATGCGCGTGTTTCCCCTGTCGAACTGGACCGAGCTGGATGTCTGGGACTACATCCGGGCCGAGGACATCGAACTGCCCTCCCTCTACTACACCCATCGGCGCACGGTCTTCCTGCGCGACGGAATGTGGCTCGCGCCGGGGTCGTGGGGCGGGCCCGGCGACGGGGAGCCGGTGCAGGAGCGGATGGTGCGCTACCGCACCGTCGGCGACATGTCCTGCACCGGCGCCGTCGACTCGCCGGCGTCCTCGGTTGACGAGGTGATCGCCGAGATCGCGGCGTCCCGTGTCACGGAACGGGGTTCCAGCCGCGCCGACGACCGCATGTCCGAGGCCGCCATGGAAGACCGCAAGCGGGAGGGCTACTTCTGATGACCACGACCGACGAGATCGCCGTCGGCGATCTGCTCCGGCTGGCCACCGCCGGCAGCGTGGACGACGGCAAGTCCACGCTGGTCGGGCGGCTGCTGCACGACACCAGCGCGGTCATGCCCGACCAGCTGGAGGCCGTCCGCCTCGCCTCCCGCAACCGGGGCCTGGCCGAGACCGACCTGGCGCTGCTGACCGACGGGCTGCGGGCCGAGCGGGAACAGGGCATCACCATCGACGTGGCCTACCGCTACTTCGCCACGTCCAAACGGCGGTTCATCCTGGCCGACACCCCGGGACACGTGCAGTACACCAGGAACATGGTCACCGGCGCCTCGACCGCGGAGCTGGCCGTGATCCTGGTGGACGCGCGGCACGGCTTCGTCGAGCAGACCGGCCGGCACACCGTGGTCTCCGCCCTGCTGCGGGTCCCGCACCTGGCGCTGGCCGTGAACAAGATGGACCTGGTTGGCTACGCCGAGGAGGCCTTCGCCGAGATCGCCGAGGAATTCACCGAGTACGCAAGGAAACTCGGCGTGCCGGACGTGGTGGCGATCCCGATGTCCGCGCTGTGCGGGGACAACGTGGTCGAGCCGAGCGCCAACATGACCTGGTACGCCGGGCCGACGCTGCTGGAGCATCTGGAGACCGTCGCAACGGTGGGTGAGCCCGAGGCCACTCGACTGCCGGTCCAGTACGTCATTCGAGCGACCGATTTCCGTGGCTACGCCGGACAGTTGGCCTCGGGCTTGCTGCGCGTGGGCGATCCGGTGGCCGTCTCGCCGGCCGGCCACCGCACCCGGATCACCGGCATCGAGGTCGGGGGAGTGGCGGTGGACGAGGCCTTCGCGCCACAGTCCGTGGTGGTGCGGGTGGCCGACGCGGTGGATGTGGCCCGCGGCGACCTGATCACGCCCGTGTCGACCATGCCGACGGCGACCGACCGGCTGATGATGGTCGGCTGCCAGCTGGCGTCGCGACCCCTGCGCACCGGCGACCGGGTGTTGTTGCGGCACACCACGAGGACCGTGCGGGCCTTCGTGGAGGCGATCGACGAGCGCCTGGACGTGCACTCGCTGAGCACCGACAGCCCGATGGACACCTTGTACACCAACGAGATCGGCCTCGTGTCCCTACGCTGCGCGGAACCGGTTGCGGTCGACCCGTACGAGTTCAACCGGCACTGCGGCGCCGTGCTGCTCATCGACGAGGCCAGCGGCGACACGCTGACGGCTGGGATGGTGGGCGTGCCGCCGTGGTGGCCATGAAGAGATGGCTGCCGGTCGCAGCCGTCGGACTGCTCCTGGCCGGCTGTGCCTCCGCGGTCACCGAGAACGGGCTGCGACTGGGATATCTGGGCAACCTCACCCATGCGACGGCGATTGTCGGCGTGGCCAACGGTCTTCTTGCCAAGTCCCTCGGCGACACCCGACTCACCACGCAAGTCTTCAACGCCGGGCCGGCAGAGATGACCGCGTTGCTGGGAGGACAGCTCGACGCCGCCTACGTCGGGCCGTCCTCGGCCCTGAACGGCTATGTGCGCAGCCACGGCCAGGCGCTGAAGATCATCGCCGGCGCGACCATGGGCGGGGCCGAGCTCGTCGTGCGGTCCTCGATCGACAGCGTGGCCCAGCTCAAGGGGAAAACGCTTGCCACGCCTCAGCTCGGCAACACCCAGGACGTCGCCGTGCGCTACTGGCTCAGCCAGCACGGCCTGAGGACCAGCACCGACGGCAGCGGCGACGTCGCCATTCGCCCGCAGGACAACGCCACCACGCTCGACCAGTTCCGCGCCGGCAAGATCGACGGCGCCTGGCTGCCCGAGCCGTGGGCCTCTCGGCTGGTGGTGGAGGCGCAGGCCAAGGTCCTGGTCGACGAGCGGGACCTGTGGCCGGACGGCCGTTTCGCCAGCACCGATCTGGTGGTGTCGACGAAGTTCCTGCGTGAGCATCCGGAGACCGTGCGGCGGCTCATCGCCGGGGAACTGGCCACCAACGACTGGATATCCGACAGTGCCGTACAAGCCGCGAAAACCGTGAACACCGAGCTGCAGCGCCTGAGTGGGGCCAAGCTCACCGACGAGGAGATCGCCCGGGCCTGGAGCCAGCAGCAGGTCACGGACGATCCGCTGGCCTCGACCCTCGGCGTGCAGGCCGACCACGCCGTCACCGTCGGCCTGATGTCCGCCATCGACCTGAGGGGCATCGTGGATGTCGGACCGCTCAACGAAGCCCTGACGGCCGCGGGCAAGCCGAAGGTCGACGACGCCGGCTTGGGGGCCACGCAATGACCGTCACCACCGCCAAGTCCACCCGCCAGGCCGTCACCCTGCACGGGGTGGGCAAGGCGTTCGACAGCGGGCCGCCGGTGCTGGAGGACATCTCACTGTCCGTGCGGGCCGGCGAGTTCGTCTGCCTGCTCGGCGCTTCCGGCTGCGGCAAGTCCACCCTGCTCAACCTCATCGCCGGCCTGGACACGCCCACAGCCGGTCAGGTGGAGCTGCCCGGCGGCCACGCGGCGCTGATGTTCCAGGAGTCGGCGCTGTTCCCGTGGCTGTCGGCGACCCGCAACGTGGAGCTCGCGCTCCGCCTGCGGGGCATGCCGCGCAAGGAGAGACAGGCCGAGGCCCGGCGGCTGTTGTCCTTGGTACGCCTGGAACAAGCCCGAAACAAACGGGCGCACGAGCTGTCCGGCGGCATGCGGCAACGGGTGGCGCTCGCGCGGGCCCTGGCCCAGGGCAGCGAGGTACTGCTGATGGACGAGCCGTTCGCGGCGCTCGACGCCATCACCCGCGACGTGCTGCACGAGGAGCTGATCCGGCTCTGGGAGACCACCGGGTTCAGCACGGTCTTCGTCACGCACAACGTCCGTGAGGCGGTGCGGCTGGCCGAACGGGTGGTGCTGCTGACCTCCCTGCCGGGCCGGATCGCGCGGGAGTGGACGGTCGACATCCCGCACCCCAGGCGGATCGAGGACGCGGCGGTGGCCCGGCTGTCCGTGGAGATCACCGAGCACCTGCGGGAGGAGATCCGCCGACATGGCCAGACCTGAGCAGAACGGACTGGCCCGGCTGGAGGCGGGCCTCGACTCACTGGCCGGCGCGCGGGCCGCGCCCAGACGGAGGCTGCGCCAGCAGCTGTTGCCCCCGCTGGTGGCGATCGCCGTGGTGCTGCTGGGCTGGCAGGGCCTGTACCTGGCCGGAGTGGAGCCGGACTGGGTGCTTCCCGGGCCGACCGAGGTCTGGCAGTCGCTGGCCGGCGCGGCCGGGCAGGGCTACGTGTGGTCCAGCATCGGGAACAGCCTTTCCCGCGGTGCGCTGGGCTTTCTGGTGTCGGTGGTGATCGGCACGCCGCTGGGTGTCGTGGTCGGGCGCAGCCAGCCGGTGCGCACCGCCGTCGGGCCGATCCTGTCGGGCCTGCAGAACCTGCCCTCGGTGGCCTGGGTTCCGCCCGCGGTCATCTTCTTCGGCGTCACGCCGGCGACGATCTACACGGTCATCCTGCTCGGGGCCGTGCCGTCCATCGCCAACGGCCTGGTCTCCGGGCTGGACCAGGTGCCGCCGCTGTACCTCAAGGTGGGGCGCAACCTCGGTGCGAAAGGCCTTTCTTCGGTCGTGCACGTGCTGCTGCCGGCGGCGCTGCCCGGCTACGTGGCCGGTCTGAAACAGGGCTGGGCCTTCGCCTGGCGGTCGCTGATGGCCGCCGAGATCATCGCGACCTCGGCCTCGCTCGGGCACGGTCTCGGCCAACTGCTCAAGCAGGCCCAGGACACCAACGACATGGCGCTGGCCTTCGGCACCATCGCCCTGGTGCTGGTCGTCGGCATCGGGGTGAACCAGCTGGTGTTCGCCCCGGTCGAGCGGCATGTGCTGCGCTCACACGGTTTGGCCTTCAAACGTCCATAGTGGATCGACACCGGTGACCGGATCCGATCGAGGCGTGACCGGATCCCTCCGTTCGGGCGAATCCCGGGTGAAATTGTTAGGAAGGGTTCTTTACTAAAGCGGGTGGCCGGTCGTAAGCTCGTGTCACCGCCGCCTTCGCAGTCCTGGCGCCCTGCCAGTCAGCTACGGAGGCAACCATGAGGAGACGAGCGATCGTCCCCGTCCTGACGTCCGGTCTGCTCTCGGTGTTCGCCGTCATCGCCATGGTGCTCACCGCAGTCGTGCCGGCGTCGGCGTCGGCCGCAGCCGCCGCCCCGCACGCGTCCCAGCAGACGTTCCTGACCTTCTACGGCTGGTGGGACAACACCCCGCCCGGTGGCGACATCGCCCACCCGGGCAAGCACAAGACGGCCGGCGGCGTCGGCACCTTCGACGACCCGATCACGTTCGCCACCTCCACCAAGGAGGTCAAGCCGGGCGGCAAGATCTACGTGCCGCGGGTGGGCAAGTACTTCATCATGGAGGACGACTGCGACGAGTGCAGCTCGGACTGGAACGGCAAGGGCCCCAACGGCGGACCCAAGCTGGCCCACTTCGACCTGTGGCTCGGCGGCAAGGGTGGCGACCCGTTCAAGGCCATCCAGTGCGAGGTCGCGCTGACCCACTACAACAAGGACAACACGCCGACCATGGAGCCGGTGATCGTCGATCCGGGTTCGGGTGAGAAGGTCAGCAAGGACCCGATCTTCAACACCGGCACCGGCGAGTGCTACGGCGGCGCGACGCCGACGATCACGGTGGGCCCGTACAAGAACGCGGCCTCGGCGGTCTGCCTCGACGCCCCGGCCAAGGCCACCAAGATCGGCGTGAAGGCCTGCGACGGCTCGAAGGAGCAGGACTTCACCTTCGACGGCACCTTCCTGAGCAGCAACAACATGTGCGCCGACTCCAAGGGCGGCGACATCGCGCTCAAGAAGTGCACGGGCGGCCCGACGCAGCAGTGGTCGGCCAACCCGAGCGGCACCATCTCCGACATCCAGACCGGCAAGAAGTGCTTCCGTGCGACGAAGACCGCGGTGACCGCGGGCAGCTGCTCCGGCTCGGCGGCGTTATGGACCTTCCCCACGGCCTGATCTCTCAGGCCAGACAGCCCAGGCAGGGGCGGGACGTCGCCGGCCCCCCACACGCGTCAGGGTGCGTGGCGGGGCCGGCGGCGGACTGGAAGTCCGTTGGCGCTGGTTGATGGGCAACAGCTGCCGCCCTTCTCACCGTTCATCTTCCCTTCGTTCGGAGGAACTCTCGTGAAGCGAAAGCGGGTCGTCGCACTCGTGACGGCCACCCTGTGCGTGGCCGGCGGTCTCGCCGCACTGTCCCAGACGGTCGCCACCGGCGCGACCCCGGGCAGCGCCGCGCTGACCAATCTGGACACCTCGGCCGCGAACCGGCGGTCGCCGGTCGCCGGTCTGTACGACTGGAGCAAGGCGGGCTTCCGCGGCGGGCAGAACCTGCCCGGCTCCGGCGATGTCAACCCCGCCGCCAAGTGCCAGATCAACGCGGCCGCGCTGGCCACCACGTACAAGGTGAAGCCGGACGACAACGTCGACGACACCAACGGCATCCAGGCGGCCATCGACAAGCTGCACAAGGACTGCTCGCCCACGGGCAGCTACACCAAGCTGAGCCTGATCACCTTCCCGGCCGGCACCCTCAACGTCACGCACGAGATCCATGTCGACGCCAACTACCTGATCCTGCGCGGCGCCGGCACGGACAAGACGAAGTTCGTGTACGCGCCGGACAAGAACACCCAGTACGACGTGCTGACGCCCGACGGCGACCAGTGGGACCAGGGCAACATGGGCTTCGACGACGCCAGCGGCGGCTGGCTCTGGCCGGGCCGCGGCCTGTTCCGCGTGCAGTCGCGCCAGGTCGACCCCAGCTACGCCAGCGAGTACAAGAGCGCCCCGGCCAACCGCAAGGACGAGTTCGAGGGCACGATCAACGTGCACTGGAAGGCCGGCGCCAAGCTGCGGGCCAAGCCCGGTGACAAGGGCTTCGCCGCCCGCACCGGCGACAAGGTGGTCTACCTCGACACCGCGGCCAAGACCGCCAACATGAAGGTCGGCGGCTTCATCAACATCCGGGCCGCGAACTCCATCAACTTCTATAAGTCGATGGACGCCTACCCGACCACCTGGCCGCTGGAGAACCTGCACATGCGGCAGCAGTGGTTCACCATCACCGCGATCGACACCAAGAACCACACGGTGTCCATCGACAAGCCGCTCGAGTACGACGTGCCGGTGGACTCCACTTCGGACGGTTCGGCGGCGATCGACGGCACCGTCTACGCGTCCAAGGCCTCGCCGATCGTCGACCCGATCGTCGGTGTCGGCTTCGAGAACTTCTCCTACACCCAGGTGGCCCCGCCCGGCGTGACCGAGGCGCAGGCCAAGGACAACTACGGCAACCTGGCGCCCTCGCTGGCCATGCAGGGCATCGTGTTCAAGTGGGCGGCCAACGACTGGGTGACCGGCATCCACGCGATGATGACGGGCTCGCACCCGATCGTCACCGAGGAGGCCAAGAACCTCCAGATCGTGAACAACGAGCTGGACGGCTCCTGGAACAAGGGCAAGGGCGGCAACGGCTACTTCCGCGGCTCCCGCGTGTGGGACTCGCTCTACGCCGGCAACACCACCCGCGACCTGCGCCACTTCACCTTCCAGTGGTCCGCCTCGGGCAACGTCGTGATCGGCAACGACATCGACTCGGACTTCAACATCCACGGCGGTTACGAGCGCAACAACCTGTTCGAGAACAACACGAACAAGGTGTCCTACGCGCACCGGTCCGGCAGTTGCACCGCGCACTGCGGCGACGAGGGCGGCAGCGGGCCGGACGACTCGACGTGGTTCCCGATCTACTGGTCCACGGGCCAGAAGGCGGTCAAGTGGTCCGGTTCCTCCGGCCCGCGCAACGTCTTCTTCAACAACACCATGAGCAAGCAGGTCACGGACGGCGCCGCGTTCACGCCGTACTACCCGGACCACACCAAGATCTACCAGTTCGGCTGGGACGGCAAGGCGTTCCACCACCTCGACGTGGGCGGCACGCCGATCACGGACTGGGCCCACAACGAGCAGAACGACTACACCAAGGGCCACGGCGTCGACGACACCATGTCCGACAAGGGCCCGTCGATCTTCCTGAAGTCGGTGGCGAAATGATCAGGACTGTCTCCGCGATCGCCCTGCTGGCGCAGTTCGCCCTGCCCTCGGCGGCCGCATCGACCATCAACGTCAGCACCGCGGCCGAGCTCATCGCCGCGCTGAAGGCGGCCCAGCCCGGCGACACGATCCAGCTGGCCGACGGCGACTACGGCGACCAGTTCGTCGCCACGACGCCCGGCACCGCGGCCAAGCCGATCACGTTGGTGGGCAGTGCCAAGGCCGTGCTGCACGACCCGAAGTTCAACCTTGGTGACACCGACTGCCCGTCCGGCCAGACCGGGTACGGCCTGTGGTTGCAGGGTGCGAACTACTGGAACCTCAATGGTTTCACGGTCAGCGACTCGAAGAAGGGCATCGTCCTCGATGGCTCGTCGCACGTCACGATCGACGGCGTGAACGTGCACGACATCGGTTATGAGGGCGTGCACTTCCGCAAGAGCAGCGCCGACGGTGTGATCAAGAACTCCACGGTGACCAACACCGGCACCGAGGAGCCCGGTTACGGCGAGGGCGTGTACATCGGCTCGTCGAACAGCAACTGGTCCTGCTACGGCGCCAACAAGGGCAAGAACCCGGACGCCAGCAACAACGTGCAGGTGCTGAACAACAAGATCGGGCCCAACGTCGCGGCCGAGGGCCTCGACGTCAAGGAGGGCACCACCGGCGGCGTGGTCGACGGCAACACCTTCGACGGGACCGGCGAGAAGAACCAGAACTCGGCCGACTCCGCGATCGACGCCAAGGGCGACGGCTACAAGTTCACGAACAACATCGTGCGCAACGCCTTCCTCGACGCCATCCAGACGCACAACCTGTGGAAGAAGACCGGCTGTGGCAACACGTTCAGCAACAACACGCTGACCGTGACCAACAAGAACGGCTACGGCATCAACTCCACCAACCAGAGCCAGTGCGTGTCGTCGAAGTCGCCGAACATCATCGGCGCGTCCAACAAGAGCACCGGGGGCAAGGGGCTGTCCAAGACCCCGACCACGCCGGGCGCGTAGTGGCTCCAGGGGCCGTCCCGCACATCAGCCGCTGTGCGGGCCGGCCCCGTCGCCATCCCTGCCGAAAGGACTTTTCCCTGTGTTGAAGGCCATTCTCGCAGCTGTGCTCGCGGCCCAGGCCGTGGCGCAGCCGGCCGCGGCTGCGGCCACCATCAACGTCAGCAACGCCGCCCAGCTGATCGCCGCGCTGAAGGCGGCCAAGCCCGGCGACACCATCCAGCTGGCCGACGGCGACTACGGCGACCAGTTCGTCGCCACCACGCCCGGCACCGCGGCCAAGCCCATCACCCTGGTCGGCAGCGCCAAGGCCGTGCTGCACGACCCCAAGTTCAAGCTCGGCGACACCGACTGCCCGTCCGGCCAGACCGGGTACGGCCTGTGGCTCCAGGGTGCGAACTACTGGAACCTCAAGGGTTTCACGGTCAGCAACTCCAAGAAGGGCATCGTCCTCGACGGATCTTCACACGTGACGATCGACGGTGTCAGCGTGCACGACATCGGGTACGAGGGTGTGCACTTCCGTAAGAGCAGCTCCTACGGCGTGATCAAGAACTCCACGGTGACCAACACCGGCACCGAGGAGCCCGGCTACGGCGAGGGTGTGTACCTGGGGTCGGCCAACAGCAACTGGGAGTGCTACGGCGCCACCCCGAGCACGCCCGACGCCAGCAACTTCACCCAGGTGCTGAACAACAAGATCGGTCCCAACGTGGCCGCCGAAGGCATTGACGTCAAGGAGGGCACCCACGACGGGCTGATCTCCGGCAACACCTTCGACGGCACCGGCGAGAAGAACCAGCACGACGCCGACTCCACGATGGACATCAAGGGCGACAAGTACACCATCACGAACAACATCGCCAAGAACGGCTATCTCGACGTGATCCAGCTGCACAACGTGTGGGAGAACACCGGCTGCGGCAACACGTTCAGCAAGAACACGCTGACCGTGAAGAACAAGAACGGCTACGGCATCAACTCCACCAACCAGAGCCAGTGCGTGTCGTCGAAGTCGCCGAACATCATCGGCGCGTCCAACAAGAGCACCGGGGGCAAGGGGCTGTCCAAGACCCCCACCACGCCCGGGGTGTAGGTGTTCCTAGCTGATCGGGCGGCGGAGGGTGGCGTTGACCGGTTCCATCGGCACCGTCCGGTTGGCCGCGGCCACCGTCACCTCTCCGTCGCTCAGGCCGATCAGCAGTGACGCTCCGGCGCCCGGGCCGACGCCGGAGTGTCCGTACAGGTCTCCACCCGGGTTGACCAGCCAGCCCAGGCCCAGCTTGGCCGGCCCCGTTCCCGCTCGGGGCCGCAGCATGTCGTCGACGCCGTGCGCTGGCAGCAGCGTCGTCCAGGTCCGACCGAACCGCACCAGGTCCGGCGCCGTGGTCCACAGACCCCCGGCCGCCGCCATGGTCGAGACGTGGCGTTCCGCCTCCTCGAACGCCCCGTCCTCGGCCAGGTGGTAGCCGGTGACCACGGCGCCTCCTTGTGGCCATGCCGTGGGGAAGTCGGAGTCGTCCATGCCGAGCGGTGCGAGCACCAGGTTCCTTATTGCGTCGGGGTAGGGAACCCCGGTGATGTCGGCGACGATCCTCCCCAGCACGGCGTAGCCGCCGTTGCTGGGGAGGAGCTCGCCTCGTCGGTCGTGGTGGCAGGGGACGGTGCGGTGGTAGACGAATTCCGGTGCTTCCGGGGCGAACTGGACCTCGGGGTCGATGACGCCGGCGGTGTGGGTGAGCAGGTCGCGGACCGTGATCTCGTCGTTGTCCAGTCGGACGCCGCGGAGGATCGTGTTCGCCCGTACGTCAAGGTCCTCGACCAGCGCGACGACGGCGGTCGCCGTGACGACTTTGGCGATCCCGTAGACGGGAAACCGATGCTCGGGCCTTAGCGGCTCGTGGCTGTCGAGATCCTTCCACCCCTGCGCGTACGTCCAGCCCTCACCCGCGAGCACCACCCCCGGCAGCCCGAGATCCTCCACCGCCCGCTGCGCCGTGCTTTGCGCCTTCTGCGGCGGTTCTCCGGTCGTTCTGGTGACGATTGCCCGATTCATCCGGCTGTCCGTGAGCCGCTTCGCGATCGGATACAGCTTCAGCGCCTTGATCCGGTACGGCGCCTCTTCCTCCGTCGAGGCCTCCAGCCTCAGTCCGCCGATCTCCGCCCGGATCGCCGTTTCGTTCTGCGCGTTCACGGTCAGCCGCTCCCGCAGCTGCCCCACCACCGATCGCAGCATCTTCGTCATGACGTCCGCCGGTATCTGCTCCAGCAACCTCGGCGCCACATGCTCGTCGAGTTCTCGCCTTTCGGGCGCCGTCCACCCCTCCGCGTCCGACGTCCGATACCTGTCCACCAGCCACCGAACGTGCGGCAGCACGTTCCCCGCCGCCGTCTCAACGCCCGTTTTCAGCGCCGTCCAGCTGGCAAACCCGTGCTCACGGGCAATGGCCAGCTGCGCTTCATGCAGTGTGCCGAATTCCCCCGCCGCCACTCGCCGCTTCGCTTCCATCTTCAGGAAGCGCAGGCTGGGCCGGTCGGGGAGGGCACGCGAATGCTCGGACATGGCAGTCCTTCCTCACGCCCGTGGGTCCGCGACATCGGGCCGGAAAGACCTGCCGTCGATGGGTGACACTTCAACCCGGTGGGCTTGCAGCCCTGCCCGCGGACCCAGAGGCGGCCGGCACCGCCAACGCGACGGTACTGCGACACAGGAGTTTTGGCAAAGGCATCTCGGGCCACCGACTGCACCACGCGCCTGACGTGACCACGGTTCGGGTGGCAAGGCCGCGACGGCACCGACATCCGTCAACACAGGAGCTTGCCGTCGTGGTCGCGGCAGCGGCCCCTCCCACGCTGAAGCCTCCGACTGTGCCCCACCGGTAAGCCGGGCACCCCCAGTCAGCCTCAGAACGGCGGCTCGTCCAACGGCGCGGGCTTGGTGACGTAGGTCTGCCCCCACCGCGTCTTCACCGTCGCGGTGCCGTCCTCGGCGATGCTCACCTCGGCCTTGGTCGCATGCTTGTACCGATAATGCCGCCGATCCAGGGGCGCGAGGTTGGTACTCGTCGACTCACCCAGCGGCCACGGCGTCGCGTGGTCGATGTCGCACGACCGCGAGGGATGCGAACAACAGGGCATCACACACGTCTGATGCCGTGTGCGGATGAACCGATCCACGCCCACCTTCGGGCGATACAACTTCGGCGTGTACTCCACCAGGTGCCCAGCCGGATCGGTCAGCAGCCGGTGGAACAGGGTGCCCGGGTGGGACATCAGCTCCCGCACCACTGCGGCCGGTATCAGCTGTCCGGCGACCATCTTCCCCGGCCGGTCATCGACACCCAGCAGTGCCGTGATGGGAACTGTTACCTGGATCAAGGGCTTCAGGCCGGCGGTCTTGGGGTCCTCCAGGATCAAGCCGGCCATGACGTCGGCGCGGACGGCGTCGATGGTGCGGCCGTTCTTGGGCTCCTGCTTGGCGATGCGGTCGATCTTGGCGTACATCGCCTGGGCGATCTCCGCAGGCTGCTGGCAGGCGAGGGTGGCCATGCTGTCTTCGTCGTCGTAGAGGACGACTTTGCGGTCGCGGCGGGCTTTTTCACGGCGTTCCAGGTGGACGGCGGGGTCGGCGCGCTGCAACCTGGCCTGGCAGGAGCGACGGAGTTGTTGGGGGCACCGGCCTTCGGCGGTCTCCAAGGTCTTCGTTACGGCCCGCTGGGCGAGGTCTTCGGGGTAGAACTCGGTGGGGTCGACGATGGCGTGGGCGGAGCGCTCGGAGATGGTGCCGGCGGCCATGGCGTCGATCACGTTGGGGAACAAGGACTCCAAGCGTGTGGCAAACTCGCAGTGATCCTGGGCGTTGACGGGGGAGAGCTGCAGGGCTGCGCCGATGTCGACAGGGGCCTCCTCATCGATGCAGAGCTCGGCCGTGAGGTGGAGAACCTCGGCGCTGAGTTGGCGACGGCGGCGCTCACATTCGATCAAGCGAGCGACTTTCTCGTTCATACCTGCGACTCTACCCCCGCAGCAAGATCGATTTCGTCACTCGAAAGGGTGTAGAAATGGGATAGGGAAAGCACTCTAGGTGTCGGAGTGGCTTGAAGCCTATCTGGGACAACGGCTTTGTGCGGTGAGCGCGAGCAAACCCTATGCAGAGCAACGACCCTGGGTGTCCCTCCGAAGCAACACCCAGGCACTGCAGGGACTCCTCAGACCTCGATGTGACCGCGAAGCTCATTGATGATCCCCGGCAGCTCCGCCAGGGAACCGCCACCGAACACGTAGAAGTCGGGACGCGTGACGACGACCTCCCAGCCCTGAGCGGCGAGGTGGGCGGCGTACTTGCCCTCCACGTCAACGACATCGCCGCCGACGTGCACCAGGTGCGCGCCGATGGAGGAGAGGAACGCGAGCTGCTGGGGGTCCAACATCGAAGCGGGATCGGCCACTGTGGACACAACGGTGAACCCGCCGCCGATGACGTCGTCGAACAGGCCCTCGGTGCAACCCCGGCGCACGAGGGCCTGGAGGCTGAGCTCGCCGGCGCCGGGCTGGGAGCGGGCGATGCCGGTCAGGGGCGGGATGGTGGGCATGGCGGGGGCGTTGCCGGTGCGGAACGCCTCGTCGCGCGCGGCGGCCAGCTCGGGGTCGAGCACGGAGGTGACCTTGCCGGTCTCGATGGAAAGGTGGGTCCACGCAAGGAGATTGGGCTCCCGCTCGGACTGGTAGGTGTCGAGCAGGGCGGGGGAGGAGACGCCGCGAAGCACGAGGTCGAGCTTCCATGCGAGGTTGTTGGCGTCGCGAATGCCGGAACACATGCCCTGACCCTGGAAAGGCGGCATGGTGTGGGCGGCGTCGCCGGCCAGGAACACGCGCCCCCTGGACCACTGCGAGGCGATCTTGGCCTCGAAGTTCCACACGTGCTGACGAACGATCGACAGGTCGTCGGCGGTGAGACCGAGGCGGGCCAACAACTCCCACGCGACGGCGGGATCGGACATCTGCTCGGCGGTCTCGCCGGGCAGCAGCCGCCACTCGAACCGACGGTGACGGTGCCCGAGCGGCAGCACGGTGGTGGGGCGCTCGGGGTCGCACCACTGCCCGGTGTCGAGCTCAAGGTGCACGGGACGCTTGCGCCGGCAGTCGGCGTTGAGCCACTCCTCGGAATACCCGAGATCGTAGCGCTCGATGCCCAGCTGCTCACGGGTCTGGCTGCGGCCGCCGTCGGCGGCGATGACGTAGCGGGCCCGCAGGACGATGGACTCGGCGGCGCGGGCGGGACCGAACTCGTCGGCCTCGGCGGCCGGAGAAGTCGCGTGCACCTCGACGAAATCGTCGCCGGGGACGACGTTCTCGATCTCGAAGCCCCGGTACAGCGACACGGTGGGGTCGTCGCACAGCTGCGAGTGGAGAGGGTCCTCCATGGTGGGCTGGTACATCATGAAGTCCGACGGGTAGCCGGAGATTCCCTCGGAGGCCCAAGGGAATTCGGCCAGCAGCTCGCCCTTCCCGTTGCGCATCGTGTAGGTTTCACACGCGATGGCGTCCTTGAGGAACGTGTCGGTGCAGTCCAGCAGCTGCAGGGTCCGCACCACCTCGTGGTCCACATGCCCGGCGCGGGGCAGGTTGTAGAGGTTGGGATGCCTCTCGACGAGGGCGACGTCGCGACCGAGCCGCCCCAGCAGTCCGGCGGCCACCAGACCCACGGGACCGGCGCCGAGAACAACGACATCGTGCACGGGACTCTCCTCGATCATTGGGCGGTGTAGCCGCCGTCGATCACCAGGCTGGCGCCGGTGACGAAACCCGCGGCGGGATCGGCGAGGTACACAACGGCGGCGGCCACCTCGCGGACGAGGCCGAGCCGGCCGAGCGGGATCCGGCGCAGCGTGTCGGCCCGGAAGTCCTCGTCGGCGAAATACGGGGCGGTCAAAGGGGTTTCGACGTAGCCGGGGGCGACGGCGTTGACCCGGATGCCGTGCGGCCCGAGTTCCACGGCCAGCGCCTTGGTCATGCCCTCGACGGCGTGCTTGGCGGCGCAGTACACGGAGCGGTTGGCCGCGCCGACATGGCCCATCTGGGACGACACGGTGACCACCGAGCCACCGCGGCCGGCGGCGATCATGCGGGCGACCACGGCCTGGGTCACGAAGTACGTGGACCGGACGTTGAGGTCGAAGATCTTGTCGTAGGTGGCCGGGGTGACCTCGGTGAACGGCATCGGGTCGTTGGTGCCGGCGTTGTTCACCAACACGTCCACCTCACCGACCCCATCGAGCACGGCCTCGAACCGGGGCAGGTCAAGGACATCACACGTCACAGCCAAGGCCGAACCACCGGCGGCGCGGATCTCCTCGGCGGCGGAGTCGATCTCCGAAGCGGTGCGGCTGAGCAGCACCACCCGGGCTCCGGACGCGGCCAACGCCAGCGCGATGCCCCGCCCGAGACCGCGGCCGGCGCCCGTGACCAGGGCGGTCCGACCGTCCAAAGTGCTCATTCGGCCCACGCGGGCAGCTCGCCCCGCACCCGGCTCGCGCGGATGTCGCCGGAGCGCGCGTGGCCCTCGAAGGACTCGGCCCGCGCGGCCCGGCCGCACAGCTCACCGAGTTCCGCGCTCGACGTGGCGTCGGTGACCTCCTGGTACGTCACCGTGCGCAGGAACTTGCCCACCCACAGGCCGCCGGTGTAGCGGGCGGCGTGCCGCGTGGGCAGGGTGTGGTTGGTGCCGATGACCTTGTCGCCATAGGAGACGCATGTGCCCTCGCCGAGGAACAGGGCGCCGTAGTGGTTCATGGACGTCAAGGCCTGGCGGGGGTTCTCGGTCAGCACTTGCACATGTTCGGAGGCGAACTCGTCGGCCAGCCGGAAGGCCTCGGCCAGGTCGTCCACGACGTGCACCTGGCCGTGGTCGTTCCAGGCCGGCTCGGCGAGGTCCTTTGTGGACATGCCAGGCAGCAGGCGGTCGATGTGCTCGATGACGCCGCGGCCGAGGTCCTCGGAGGTGGTGATCAGGATGGCGGGGGAGTCGGGGCCGTGCTCGGCCTGGCTGAGCAGGTCGACGGCGACCAGCAGCGGGTCGGCGGTGTGGTCGGCGATGACGAGGATCTCGGTCGGCCCGGCGAACAGGTCGATGCCGACCTCGCCGAACAGCTGCCGCTTGGCCTCGGCGACGTAGGCGTTGCCGGGCCCGGCGAGCATGTCGACCCTGCCGACGGTCTCGGTGCCGACGGCCATGGCGGCGACCGCCTGCACGCCGCCGAGCAGCAGGATCTCGTCCGCGCCGGCCAGGTGCATGGCGGCGATGGTGGCGGCGGGGATCTCGCCGCGGATGGGCGGCGTGCAGGCCGTGACCCGCTTGACGCCGGCGACCTTCGCGGTCAGCACGGTCATGTGCGCCGAGGCCAGCAGCGGGTAGCGGCCGCCGGGCACGTAGGCGCCGACGGCGTCGACGGGATTGTGCTTCTGTCCGAGGAAAACGCCGGGCGCCGTCTCCACCTCGAACTCGAGCATCGACGCCAGCTGTTTCTCGGCGAACCCCCGCACATTGGCCTGCACGGTCTTGATGTCCTCGATGGTCCGGGCCGGGACGGTGGCGATGATCCGCTCGATCTCCTCGGCGGACAGGCGGAACTCCGTGGGGGACCATTTGTCGAAGCGGGCCGAGTACTCGCGGACGGCGGCGTCGCCGCGGTCGCGGATGTCGGCGATCACCGCGGACACGGTCGAGGCCACGGCGTCGGAGCCGGTACGGCCCGTGGTGTTCGCTACGGCCTTCTTCAGTTCGAGGGACATGGTCGGCTCCTCATCGGCGGCTGTGGTGGCACATATGCTGCCACACACTGTCGTAAGTTCGCTAGACATTCGAAAGTTGCTCCACGTATCCACGGCTGCGACCCTCGCGCAGCTCGGCCATGGTCGTCTCGGCGGTGCAGCGACCCGCCTTCGAAGGCGCAGGCTACGGCGATCCGGCCGCCGGTGTCGATCTCCTCCAGCACCTCGCCGCCCGCGCTGACGTGCACGAACCGGCCGCCCTGGAACAGTGCGACCCAGAACGAGCCGTCGGCGTCCACGCACAGGCCGTCCGGGAACGGGCCCGGCTCGACCAGCATCCGGTCCGCCGCAGTGTGCCGTCGGGCCGCACCTCGAACACGGAGGCGCGGTCGGCGGTCGACTCGTTGACCACCAATTCACTACCCGTGAGCACCATTCCGTTGGGGAACCAGACGTCCTCGGCAGCAACGTTCAGCCGGCGGTCCAGGGCCGTGGCCAGCAGCAGGTTCCCGTCGGGGAGGAAGCCGCTGCCCGCCGGTCGTCCCGGCACCTCGGTGACAACATCTGTTGTCGCACCCACCGTGACCAGGCGATACGCGTGCACATCGGAGATCCACAGCCGCCCGTCGCAACCACAATGCTCGAACAAAAGGGCGGGGACCGGCCGAGGCCGGTCCCCGCACTGGAGGTCGTGCTCAGAGTCGATCGGCGTCCATGACGGCCTTGGCGAAGCTCTGCGGGTCCTCCTGCGGCACGTCGTGGCCGACGCCCTTGAGGATCCGGTGGTCGTAGCGGCCGGTGAACTTGGACCGGTATGCCTTGCCGTCGATGGCGGCGCCGTCGAAGTCGCTGCCGATGGTGATCGTCGGCACGGTGATCGGCGGCGCGGCCTGGAGCTTCTGCTCGACGGCGTCGTACTGCGCCTCGCCGGGGGCCAGCCCCAGCCGCCATCGGTAGTTGTGGATGACGACGGCGACGTGATCGGGGTTGTCGAAGGCCTGCGCGCTGCGCTCGTAGGTGGCGTCGTCGAACTTCCACGTCGGCGAGGCCTGCTGCCAGATCAGCTTGTTGAAGTCGTGCCGGTTCTGGGTGTAGCCCAGCACGCCGCGCTCGGTGCTGAAGTAGTACTGGTACCACCAGCCGCGTTCGGCGACCGGAGTGAGAGGCTGCTGCTGCGCCTTGAGATTGGTCACCAGGTAGCCGCTGACCAGCACCGCCGCCTTGACCCGCTCCGGCCACACCGCGGCCACGCAGCCCGCGGTCCGGCTGCCCCAGTCGTAGCCGGCGATCACGGCCTTGTCCACGTGCAGCGCGTCCATCAGCGCGATCAGGTCCGAGGCGGTGGCGGCCTGCTGTCCATTTCGGACGGTGTCGGCCGCGAGGAACGTGGTGCTGCC
This sequence comes from Kutzneria sp. NPDC051319, assembly GCF_040682195.1. Classification (NCBI taxonomy): domain Bacteria; kingdom Bacillati; phylum Actinomycetota; class Actinomycetes; order Pseudonocardiales; family Pseudonocardiaceae; genus Kutzneria; species Kutzneria sp. NPDC051319. Next base: position 49,509 of record NZ_JBFBAM010000006.1, read on the forward strand.
GTAGCCGCGCAGGTACGGCACGATGACCCGATATCCGGCCGCGGCCAGGACGGGGGCCACGTCGACGTAGCTGAAGATGTCGTACGGCCAGCCGTGCAGCAGGAACACCACGGGCCCGTTGGCCGGGCCGTCCTCGGCGTAGCCGATGTTCAGCGGGCCGGCCTGGATCTGCTTGAGGGCGGCGAACTTCGTGTGGCCGGCGGCAGTGGTCACGGCGGCCGGCGCGGCGGCCTTCTCCGACGAGCAGGCGGCCAGCGTGCCCGCCGCCATGACGCCGGCGAAGCCCTGCGCGAACAATCTCCTGCTGATCATCGGAACACTCCTGACGGGAAAGGCGGTCACTGCGTCCTCGACGCTAGTGACCGGATCCCGGCCGAGGCGACCGTCAGATGACGTAGCCGGGGTACGTCATGGTCCGAGCACCTCTCGGAGTTCGGTGCGCGAGGTGATCCCGAGTTTGGGGAAGATGCGGTGCAGGTGCGTGCTCACGGTCCGGTGCGAGAGGTAGAGCCGCTGCCCGATCTCCCGGTTCGTCAAGCCCTCGGCGGCGAGCCGGGCGATGTTCAGCTCATGGGGTGTCAGGTCGCTGAACGCGTCGTCGTGCTGGTCCGGGCTGGCCTCGCCGGCCGCCCGCAGCTCGCGGCGGGCCCGTTCCGCCCACGCCGTCACGCCCAGCGCCTCGAACGTCTCGCGGGCGGCCCGCAGCTGGGGCCGCGAGTCGGCGGGACGTCGTTGCCGCCGCAACCATTCCCCGTAGGCGAGCTGGGTTCGGCTGCGTTCCAGCGGCCACGTCTCCGCGTCCAGCGCCGCCCGGAACAGCTTTTCCGCTTCGGCGTCCGGGGCGAGCGCGGCCCGGGCGTGCCGGAGTCCACTGTGGAGCGCCGGCGACGGGGACCGCATCGCCTGCATCTCGAACTCCTGCATCATCTCGCGGACGACACCGAGCTGGTCGCAGCGCACCGCGGCCTCGGTCAGCTCGGCGATCGTGTAGCAGCGCAAGGCAAGTTGGTACGCCGGGTCGGCCGGATCGTGCAGCCGCATGAGGTTCGCGAACGCGTCGGCGTGCCTTCCCTCGCCCAGCGCGGCAATGCCTCGGGCCAGCTGGACGGTGGCCAGCACCGGCCGTGCCCCGGCCGAGAGGCCGACCCGTTCCGCCTGCGCGGCAAGGCTTTCGGCCTGCGCGAAGTCACCCCTCATGGCGGCGATCTCGGCCTGGGTGGCCAGCGTGAGGCCGTGGATGTACGGCTGTGAGGTCTCGATGGCCAGGCGCAGGCCCTCCTCGGCGGCGGTCATGGCCGTGGCGAGATCGCCCAGCCGCACCGAACTCCATGCCTGCACGCCCAGGGCCCGAGCCAGGAAGGCGAGGCGGCCCTGGGTCCGGAAGCCCGGTTGGGCGCCGGCCGAGAAGCGGGCCGCCAGGTCGAAGGCGCCGATCAGCATCGCCGCGCTGCCAAGGAAACGATCCACCAGGGCGTCCCGGTTCAGCTGTCCGGCGAGGGTGGTGAGCTCGGTCAGCACCGACTGGCTGCGTTCGAACGGCGTGACGTAGGCGTTGATCGCGACCAGGCGCGGGTCGTGGCGGTCGAGCGGCATGAGGTCGGCCGCCCTGATCAGGCGGCGACGGTCGTCCTGCCCCGGCTCGGCCCAGAAGCAGCGCATCGCCGCGCCCCACAGGATCTGCATCGCCAGATCGGTCTTGCCGTCCTCCAGCACGCCGATCGCCAGGTCGGCGAGGTCGCCCGGGCCGGAGACGTCGCCGCGCAGGCCGTCGTCGAAGTTGGTGGGCAGCCAGCGGATCACTGCCCGCTGGTTGCTGGTCAGGTCTTCGGCCGACGCCTGATCGAGGAGGCGGTCGACCAGCTCGCGGTTGCCGGTCTCCACCGCCGCGCCGGCCGCCTTGAGCAGCCGCTCCGCCCGTTTGACGGGGTCGTGCGTCAGCTTGGCCGCCCACTCCAGCGACGTCACCGTGGCATCGATGCCGCCCCGGCGTTCGGTGCGCTCGGCCGACCGTTCCAGCTCGGCGGCGATCTCCTCGTCCGGGCCCGTGGTCGCCGCCGCTCGATGCCAGATCCGACGGTCCGGCTCGGTGATCGTGTCGGCCAGGGCCTGGTGCGCCTGATGGCGTTCCCGCGGCTCCGCGTCCTTGACGATCGCCGAGCGCAGCAGCGGGTGCCGGAAGGTCAGCGTGCCATGGGCGATCGTGACCAGGTGCTCGTCGAGCGCCGGCCCCAACGCGACCAGGTCCGCCTTCGCGGCGTCCAGCGCCTCACCGAGCTCATTGGTGTCGTTCACCGCCGCGATCAGCAAAAACCGCCGCGTCTCCGGCGGCAGCTTCCGCACCCGGTTGGCGAACGTCTGCTCCACGCTCGTCGACGGATCGCCCCGGAACAACTCCTTCAACGCCAGCGGATTGCCCCGCGCCGCTTTCAGCACCCGTTCCCTGGCCGACGGCGGCACGTCTTTCAGCAATTCCCGCGCCGCCTCGTCCGACAGCGGCCCGAGTTCGATCGTCGGCAGATTCGCCGTGGCCAATCGGGAAGGCTCCCCGTCCCTGACGGCCGCCACCAGCGCGATCGGCTCCGATTCCAGCCGCCGGGCCACGAACGCCAGCACGTCCTGGCTGTTCGGATCCAGCCAGTGCGCGTCGTCCACGATCAGCAGCAGGGGTTCCGTCGACGCCGCTTCGGCCAGCAGGTTCAGGACCGCCATGCCCACCAGGTAGATCTCCGGCCGGGGTCCGTCGGCCAGGCCCAGCGCCGTCCCGAGGGCCTCTCGCTGCGTCTTCGGGAGCGCGTCGATCGCGTTACGCAGCGGGAACAGCAGCTGGTGCAGGCCCGCGTAGGGCAGGCGGTGCTCGGCCTCCACCCCCACCGCCGTCAGCGTGCGAACGCCCGGCGCCTCGATCTCCGCCAGCAGCGTCGACTTGCCTATGCCCGCCTCGCCCCGGACGACCAGCGCCCCGCCCCGGTCCCGGATCCCCCCGACCAGCCCCGCCAGCCGCTCCCGTTCCGACTCCCGCTCACCCAGCGCCACGCTTGCAGGCTAGGCCAGTGCCCGGTTCGACGCCGACCGGCCTTATCGGATGTAACGGGCGACGGAATTCGCCGATGTTTCCGGCCGTACGGCAGGGGCAAGGGGAGGGCGTCATGGAATTCCGCAGATGCGGGAAAATCGCCGCCGGCGTGACTCTGGTCGCGATGTTGTCCGCGTGCCAATCCCCGGGATTGGCCGTGACGCCGACAACCACCGCGACCGCCAGCACTTCCGCCTCGGCCATTCCCACCGATCTGGTCGGTAAGTCCGTGCCGGCGGCCAAGGACGAGCTGGCCAAACTCGGCTTTCTGCGCGTCGATGTCGTGTCGGTGGACGGCCGGATGGTCATCGTGCAGTCGAACTGGCAGGTCGTGTCGGCGGACAGCGGCGGCGGCAAGGTCACCCTGCACGTGACCAAACCCACCCCCACTCCGGCACCCACGCCGACGCCCGTGCCGACGACGACCACGCAGGCTCCGCCGCCTCCGCCCCAGACCACCGAGCAGGCTCCGCCGCCGGCCTACACGCCGCCGGCTCCGACCGAGGTCTACTACGCGAACTGTGCCGCAGCACGAGCAGCCGGGGCTGCGCCGATCCACCGTGGACAGCCCGGCTACCGGCCTGCGCTCGACCGTGACAACGACGGTGTTGCGTGTGACAAATAAACACTATGGCTTCAGTGGCAACTGAAGTCCATTCGCCCGTAACCCGCCATTCCTTGTTCTCGCCGTGACCCGCAGGTAAGCCTGAGCCGTGATTCAGCAATCGCCCGAGGTCCTGGCCCGGTTCCCCGAACTGCAGCACGACGACATGGTCGTGGAGTACGAGGACGGGGACGACCCGATCCTGCTCCGCGCCGACGGCTCGGTGGTGGACACCTGGCGGGAGAACTACCCGTACGACTCCCGCATGAGCCGGGAGGAGTACGACCTGGTCAAGCGGCTGCTGCAGATCGAACTGCTGAAGATGCAGTACTCCGTCAAGGAGTCCGGCCGGCGCATGGTGATCCTGTGCGAGGGCCGGGACGCGGCGGGCAAGGGCGGCACCATCAAGCGCTTCACCGAGCACCTCAACCCGCGCGGGGCACGGGTGGTGGCGCTGGACAAGCCCACCGAGCGCGAGATGGGCCAGTGGTACTTCCAGCGCTACGTCAACCACCTGCCCACGGCCGGCGAGATCGTGCTGCTGGACCGTTCCTGGTACAACCGGGCCGGCGTCGAGCGCGTGATGGGCTACTGCACGGACGAGCAGTACAGCCGCTTCATCCACCAGGCGCCCACGTTCGAGCGCATGCTGGTGGACGACGGCGTGACGCTGGTGAAGCTGTGGTTTTCGGTCTCCAAGGCCGAGCAGCGCACCCGCTTCCTGATCCGCCAGGTCGACCCGGTGCGGCAGTGGAAGCTCAGCCCCAACGACGTGGAGTCGCTGGACCGCTGGGACGCCTACACGGCGGCGAAGGTGGCGATGTTCCGCGCCACCGACACCGAGTACGCGCCGTGGACAGTGGTGAAGAGCAACGACAAGAAGCGCGCCCGCGTCGAGGCGATGCGCCACGTGCTCTCACTGGTCGACTATGAGGACAAGGACCACGAGGTGATCGGCAAGCCCGACCCGAACGTGGTGGGCGCGGCGTCCACCCTGCTCGAGACGGGCGAGGCCGACCACCGCTAGCCGAGCGTGCCGCGCAGGATCCTGACGGGCTGGGCCGGTGCGCCGTCCAGCGGGCCGCGGTCGCTGGGGATGATGCCGGCGGCCACGATCCGGTCCAGCACGTCCATGCCCCTGATCACGGTGCCCATCACCGAGTAGTTGGTCGGGATGTGGGCGAACGAGTGCACGATGAACCACTCGCTGCCGTTGGTGCCGGGGCCCTGGTTGCCCATGGCGATCGTGCCCCGGCCGTAGGTCTCGGTGCCGTCGGTCTCGTCGGGGAACTTGTACCCGGGGCCGCCCTTCTCCACCTCGTAGATGTCCCCGCACTGCAACACGCCCAGCCGCGCGCTGTTGGACAGCCGCCAGCACTGGCTGTGGTCGTAGAACCGTTGTGCCACCAGGCTGATCAGGTTCTGCACGGCGCACGGGGCGGCGCCGGCGCGGTTGAGCCGCACGGTCACGGGCCCGTAGTTGAAGTGGAAGGTCACGTCGAACGTGCCGATAGTGGGCGCGATCGGCACCGGCCGCAGCACCGGTCGTGCCGCCGGATTGTCGGGCGTCGGCGTGAAAGTGCAGTGTGTGATGGGCAATCGGGTCGCCGACGCCGTCTGAACGGGCAGGACGAGGGCCGCGACGACCACGGACCCGATCAGGGCAGCGATGCGTGACTTCATGGCTGGCAAGCTATCTCACGCGACGCCCACTCGCCCGGTCGACGTGAGCGCCTTTCCGAACCAGCGTCAGGACAAGTGCCCCTTCGGGCGGTCGTGTGGTGACCGCTAGCGGCGGTTGTTGTGCTTGCGAACGGCGAACTCGTAGGCGTCGGCGATCAGCTTGCGCACGGTGTCGGCGGTGTTCGGGCCAGGGTTGACCACGCAGACCCAGTGCTGGCCGGCGTAGGTCGGGTGCGGCAGCAAAGTGTCCCTCGGCGTGTAGTCGTCCACAGTGGACTCTTGGAGCAGCTCGGCGTAGCCGGCTTTGGTCAGGCCGATGTTGACGCGGTAAGCGCTGTCCCGGTCGAGCCGCGAGTCCTTGTCGTAGTGGTCGCCGGTGACGATCGTGACGAACGGCTGCTGCCGCTGCGGGGGGAGGTCGCCGTCCGGGTCGTAGAGGAAGAAGGAGTCGCCGACGTGCGTCAGGACGCGCACGCCGGCGTAGGTGTCAGTGATGTGCGCGATGAGTTCGGTGATGTCCACCCTTCAAGTGTGTCATTGAACTCCCATGTGAGACTTTTCTCGTTGGAGTTCGGGGATTGGGGCAAAACCCTCAACTACCAGACACCCGGGATGAGCCGGTTCGTCTCCCGCATGTAGGCGGCGTAGTCCGCGCCGAGCCCGTCGAGCAGCATCCGCTCCTCGACCTGGATCCGGTACAGCACGCCGACGATCACCAGCAGCTCGAACACCACCGCCGAGGCGTAGTTGCCGAACAGCAGCGAGATCCCGAGCAGGCCGACCAGCAGGCCGGTGTACGAGGGGTGTCGCAGCACGCGGTAGGGGCCGGCGCGGACGACGTGGTGGTTCTCCTGGATGTGCACCACCGCACGGAAGTAGCGGCCGAGGGTGGCGATCGACCACAGCCGGAAGCCGCCGCCCAGCGCGATCAGCACCGCGGTGGCCAGCACCCAGCCCGGCTCGTGAAACGGGAAGGCCAGGCCCGGCAGCACCCGCCGCAGCAGCCCGGCCGCCACCACCGCCAGGACCGCGGTGATCATGATGCCGCCGTAACTGCCCCATTCGCGCGTTTTGGTCCGCTCGCTGCGCAGCAGTTGCAGGAGCTGGAGCCCGATTTCGCCCAGCGCCCACAGCGCCACGACGATCCACAGCACGACCATCATTACCCCACGGTAGGGCCTTAGTATGTGGTCCGTGCCACATTCCGTGAGCGTGTTGGACGTCGAGTCCCGGCCGACGGCCGTGGTGCCCGCGACCACTACCTGGCCCGAGTACCCGGCGCTGTGGCCCGTGCTGTCCGGCGAGGTGTGGGCTTGCCTGCGGGCCAACAACATCACCCGCGGCTGCCGCAACGTCATGCTGTACCTGGACGACACCCCTCGCGTCGAGGTCGGTGTCGAACTGTCGGCGCCGTGCCCGCTGACCGGCCGCATCGTCTCGTCCTCGCTGCCCGCCGGCCGCGTGGCCAAGACCGTCCACTATGGATCGTACGCGGAGCTCGGCGGCGCCCATGACGCCGTGATCTCTTGGTGTGACAGGGAAGGGCTGGCCCGGACCGGCGTTCGCTGGGAGGTCTACGGGCCGCACAGCGACAACCCGGCCGAGGTGTGGACCGAGATCTACCACCAGCTGGCCTGAACCCCCGCGAGTCACGCTCTCCGGCAGTGCGAAATACGGTTTCGGGCAGATCCGAGACTGGCGGCTCAGATCTGCTCGAAACCGTATTTCGGTGTGTCCGAGAGCGGGACTCGCGGGGGGTGTGACCCGTGCCGCAGTATTTGACATGAAGTCAGGTCAGCCGCATGCTTGAGCTCTCAACTGACATGAAGTCAAGTCAACTCAGGGGTGAACCAGCATGCCGCACCTGTTGCACATCGACTCGAGCATCAAGGGGAACGAGTCGGTCAGCCGGAAGCTGACGGCGCGGGCCGTCGCAGCGTGGCGGGCGGCCCATCCGGACGGCACCGTGACGTACCGCGACCTGGGCCGCGACCCGGTGCCGCACCTCGACGACAACGGCGGCCTGGCCCGTCAGACGCCGGTCGAGCAGCACACGCCGGCCCAGGCCGCGTCGTGGCGGGTCAGCGAGGAGCTGATCGCCGAGGTCCGGGCGGCCGACGCCATCGTGCTCGGGCTGCCGCTGTACAACTACGGCGCGCCGAGCAGCGTCAAGGCGTGGGTGGACCACCTGATCGCGCCGGGCCTGTCCTTCGACCCGTCGACCGGCAGCGGGCTGCTGGAGGGTCGGGACCTGATCGTGCTGGGCAGCCGCGGCGGCGGTTACGGCCCCGAGACGCCCCGCCACGGCTGGGACCATGTGACGCCGTGGCTGCCGCACGGCCTGGCGGTGACGGGCCTTGAGCCGCGTTTCATCACGGCCGAGCTGACCCTGGCTCCGGTGGTGCCGGCGATGGCCGAGCTGATTCCGCTGGCCGAGCAGAGCCTGGCCGAGGCCGAGCGCGAGATCGACGGCCTGTGGGCGTCGGTCTCCGTCTGATCAGCCGACCGGCGCGAGCCCCGCGACAGCGGCACTGACCTGCGGGTCTTGCGTGCAGACGGAACCCAGGATGGCCAGCAGGGTGGCGTAGGCCAGCTCGATGAGGTGGTCCAACGGCATGTCCAGGCCGTGCGACAGCCAGTCCATGGTCATCTCGTCGACCGCGCCCAGGCTGCCCCGCATGGCGATCCGCATCAACGGGTCCGGCTCGCCGGTCACGCCGAGCAGTTGGCGCAGGAAGCACACCCCGGACCGACGGGTCTGTTCGATCAGCTCGTCGACCTCGGGGTCCTGGCCGCCCGAGCGCATGATCGCCATGGACGTGTGGACGTGGTCGCGGCGGTACTCGATCTGCCGTCGCACCACCCCGCGCAGCCACAGCGGGTTGGTGTCCTCGCCCGGGCGCCGGTCGTGCAGCGCGCTGATCTCGGCCTGCATCTGACGGAGCACTTCCAGGTACAGGCCGCGCTTGTCCTTGAAGTGGTAGAAGAGCAGGCCGTGCGCGACGCCCGCCTCCTTGGCGATGTCGCTGATGTAGATCTCGTCGTACGGACGGGAAGCGAACATCTGCGAGGCGACCGCGACCAATGCGGCGCGGCGCTGGCCCCGCACGGGAGTAGTCGCACTCATAGTCCCCAGGATACGTCCGCGACTGCGGTCAGGTCTCGCCGGAACGGTCCGGAGCGGGCAGACTTTGCCCATGCATTCCGCCGGTCTTGTGCTGCACCCCCAGCGAGACTCCGCCGACGCCGTCGCCGCCGTGCTCGGCTGGGCGGCCAAGCGGGACATCGAGATCCTCGGCATCGAGGGCGAGATAGTCCGGCTCAACTGCGCCGCCATCCCCGTCACGCCCGTCGAGCTCGGCCGCCGCGCCGACCTTGTCGTCAGCCTCGGCGGTGACGGCACCATGCTGCGGGCCATGCGCATCGCCGACGGGCAGCGGGCCCCCGTGCTCGGCGTCAACCTCGGCAAGCTCGGGTTTCTCGCCGAGGTGGATGTGCCCGATCTGCCGGTGGCCCTGACCGCCATCGACGATCACGAGTTCAGCATCGAGCCCCGCCTGGCCGTCGACGCCGTCCTCGGCGACCGCACCGTCACCGCCTTCAACGACGTCGCCGTCGTGCGCGTCCCCGGCGACGGCTCCGCCGTTGTCGCCGTTCGTGTCGCCGGGCAGCCTTTCGTCAGCTACGCCGCCGATGCCGTCGTCGTCGCCACGCCCACCGGCTCCACCGCCTACAGCTTCTCCGCCGGCGGACCCATCACCAGCCCGTCCGTCGAGGCCCTGTTGGTCACCCCCGCCGCCCCGCACTCCGCGTGGAGCCGGGGTGTCGTGCTTTCCGTGCACGACGACGTGGAGCTGGACATCCTCCCCACCAGCGGCCGCCTGGCCGTCGAGGTGGACGGCGGAGTCGCCGGCTATGTGGGTCCGGGCGACCGTATCCAGCTGCGCGCCCGCCCCGGCGCCGCCCGCGTGGTTCGCCTTGGGCACACCACCTTCTATCAGCGGGCCCGCCGCAAGCTGCGCCTGACCGACTCCGCGGAGATTCCGGACGGGGTGGGGATCTAGAGCGGCCGGCCGACGATCACCAGGTCTTTCGGCACGCCGTCGAGGTCGGCGACTCTCGGCAGCCGCCCCCATTCCTCGAACCCGTGGGCACGGAACAACCTGAGGCTCGGCTCGTTGCTGGCGAAGATCGTGGTGGCCAGCGTGCGGGCCCCGAGTCTCGGCGCGTGGTCGATGGCTCGGCGGAGCAGATCCCTGCCCTGGCCCCGTCCTTGGTGCTCGGGGTGCAGATAGATCGCCAGGTCCAGCGTGACGTCGTAGCCCCGCCGTCCATTGAGGAACGGTTCGAAGGACAGGTATCCGGTGACGTGCTGGGGATCTTCCGGCCGGTAGCCGACCCAGGTCGGGTGTCGGGCTGTTTCGAACCATGCCCGTCGCGCGTCGACGGTGACCGGATCCAGATCGGCCGTGCTGGTTCTGGCGCTGACGGCCGCGTTGTAGATGTCCACTATGGCCGGCAGGTCTGCTCGGGTCGCCGTCCGGTGCAGGTACGTCATGGCAACACCACCACCAGCGCGTAGCGGACGGGATCCCCTGTAGGGCAACGGAAACGTGACGGTCCCCAGAGCCGGAACCTCAGGCAGTCGCCGGTGTCGAGGGTGTGGGTGTGGCCGTCGAGGGTGAGTTCCAGCGTGCCTTCGAGGACCCAGATGTGTTGCTCCAGTCCGGGAACCGGCGTCACCGCGTAGGCGATGTCGGCCCCTGGGCGCAGCGTGCATTCGACGAGCTCGCCCCTCAGTCCCGGTTGCGGCGGCGACACCGAGCGCCGGACGAAGCCGGCTTCGTCGTCTCGCCATGTCGGCTGTTGGTCCGGGTGCAGCACTTGTGGCGGGTTGTCTTCTATCTCGGCGAGGATCTGGGAGGCCGTTCGTCCGTAGGCCGCGCAGAGTTGGCTCAGCACGGCCGTTGTCGGGCTGATCTCCGCTCGTTCCAGCCGGGACAGCGTCGAGCGGCTGATGCCGCTCTGCCCGCTCAGCTCGTCCAGCGACCAACCGCGCTGCTGGCGCAGCTCCGCCAATCGCCGCGCCAGCCGTCCATCGAGATCGCGTCCCATATTCGAGAGACTATCCCAGATGTGAGACGCCGCTCAAGCCGTCTTCGGCGTCCAGACCCAGTTCTGCCGTTCGTACAGCACCTCGAAGCCCAGGCGCAGCATGTTTCGCAGGGACGTGTTGTGCTCTCCCGGCCCTTCCGCGCCCGTCTCGGTCACCAGCCACCGGCAGCCCGCTTCTCGGGCCGCTTGGGCCCGTGCCGCCAGCATCGCCGTTTGTCCGCCTCGCCCTCGGGCTTTGGGCAGCGTCGCGCCGGAGAAGCACTGCCCGGTCTCGCCGCGGACGAACATGGTGCCCGTGGTGACGATCTCACCGTCCAGCCGGGCCGTGAACGACCTCCAGCCCTCGCGGTCGGTGATCGCCACGAACACCGGTGTCAGCTCGTCGCCCATGCCGAACACCTCAAGCATCACCGATGTCCACTTCGGACCGTCCTCCGGGGACAGTGGCTCGATCTCCAGGCCCTCGGTCTCGACGGCTTGGTTCGCCACCGTGTCAACCTCCGCGACGACCTTCACCCACTTCGCCCCGGCCGTGATGCCGTGCTTGGCGCAGATCTCCGTCCAGTCCTCGGGTATGACCGTCGGCGCCAGTTGGATGACCGCCTTCGGCGTGCCCGCGTCGCGATAGAAGGCGCAGACCTCGCCCATCAGCTCCGCCGTGACCGGCTCGTCGAACCCGAACCCCAGCGCCTTGCTCCAGAACCCGCTTTCGTCGGTCCGGGTGGAGTTCACGATGCCGCCGCCCATACGGGCCTGCGTGACGCCGAGCGCGTCGCGGACCGCCTGCGCTGGTGCTTGGAAGAGGTCGTAGAGGGCCTCCGCCTCCGACCGCTCCGCCGTGTCGACTGGGATGTTCACCGTCATGTCGTTGACGCTACCGAGGATTGTAGGGGCGGTGGCTGTTCGGGCAGCCATTGGGTGACGGCGGTGCTCTTCGAGTGGGCGGTTGAGGTGTTGGGGAGGGGCGGGACGTTCTGGCATGCGGCTGTGGTGCGGGAGGCGTCGCGGGTTGGGTGGGTGTGCGGGTGAGGTCGGGCGGTGTCTGGTGGGTGGGGTGTGGGTTTACAGATGGCTTTGGAGGGCGGGGAGGGTTGGGGAGTTCGTGGTGCGGGGTGTGGTGTTGGAGAAGGGCGGGACTGTCCGGCATGCGGCTGGGGTGTCGGCGGGGGCGCGAGGTGGGTGGATACGCGGGTGGGTCGGGCAGTGTCCGGTAGGTGGGGCGTACGTCTACAGAAGGCTTAGGAGGGCGCGGAAGGAGAGGAGCGTCCGTGGTTCGCGGGCGTGGTGTTGAGGAAGGGCGGGACTGTCCGGCATGCGGCTGGAGTGTCGGAGGGAGCGCGAGGTGCATGGGTGCGCGAGTGGGTCGGGCGGCGGGGGTTGGGTAGGTGCGTGGGTTTACAGAAGGCTTTGGAGGGCACGGGGGGTGGGGAGGGTTCGTGGCACGGGGTGTGGTGTTGGGGGAGGGGGCGGATTTCTGGCATGCGGCCGTGGTGTGGGAGGGGCGCGAGTGGGGTGGGTGCGCGGGTTGTGTTGCGCGGTACGGATTGGGTGGGTGCGTGGGTTTACAGAAGGCTTGGGAGGGCGCGGAAGGAGAGGAGCGTCCGTGGTTGGCGGGCGTGGAGTGGAGAAGTGGCGGTGTGGGGGTGGTTTGTGGTGCGGGCCGGCGGGGTGAGGGCAGCGAGGGGTGCTGGGATGCAAGAAGTCGAGGTGTGGATGATGGCGCGCGGCAAGGTGAGCCACGGTGTGACGTGAGTGGACTGGCGGTCGCAAGCGCTGGACGTGAGGTGCGGCTGGCGGGACCACGGGTTCGGGTGGCAAGGCCGCGACGGCACAGAAATCCTTCAGCAGAGGGACTTGCCGTCGTGGTCGCGGCAGCGGCCCCTCCGACGTTGAGGCTTCCGGCGGTGGTTGGCCGGTCAGCGGGCAGTCCCCGGTCCGCCTTTAGAACGGGGGCTCGTCCAGCGGTTCGGGCTTGGTGACGTAGGTCAGACCCCACCGCGTTTTGACCGTCGTGGTGCCGTCCTTGTCGATGCTGATGTCGGCGTTGGTGGCGTGCTTGTAGCGGTGGTGCCGCCGGTCCAAGGGGGCCATGTTGGTGCCGGTGGACTCGCCCAGCGGCCACGGGGTGGCGTGGTCGATGTCGCAGCTCCGGGAGGGGTGTGAGCAGCAGGGCATGATGCAGGTTTGGTGGCGGGCGCGGAGGAAGCGGTCGACGCCGACCTTGGGCCGGTAGAGCTTCGGGGTGTACTCCACGAGGTGCCCGGCGGGGTCGGTGAGCAGGCGGTGGAACAGGGTGCCGGGGTGGGACATCAACTCCCGCACGACTGGGGCGGGGATCAACTGGCCGGTGGCGAGTGTGCCGGGGCGTTCGTCGACGCCGAGCAGGGCGGTGAGGGGGACGGTGACCTGGATCAGGGGCTTGAGGCCGGCGGTCTTGGGGTCTTCGAGGATGAGACCGGCCATGACGTCGGCGCGGATCTGGTCGAGGTTGCGGCCGTTTTTCGGTTCGTGGGCGGCGAGGCGGTCGATTTTGGTGTAGATGGCGTGGGCGATCTCGATGGGTTGGGAGCAGGAGACGATGCCGAGGCCGTCTTGGGCGTCGAACAGGATGACTGTGCGGCTGCGGCGGGCGGCGTCGCGGCGTTGCAGGTGGATGGCGGGGTCGGCGCGCTGCAACCGGGCCTGGCAGGAGCGGCGCAGTTGCTGCGGGGAGCGGCCTGCGGCGGTTTCGAGGGTTTTGGCGATGGCCCGCTGGCCGAGTTCGGGCGGGTAGTACTCGGTGGGGTCGACCAGGGCGTGGGCGGAGCGCTCGGAGATGGTGCCGGCGTGCAGGGCGTCTAGGACGGTGGGGTGCTCGTCATGCAGGGTGCGGGCCCACTTGACGCGGTCGGAGGCGTTGGAGGGGGAGAGTTGTAGGGCGGGGCCGATGTCGTGGGCGGTCCATTCGTCGACGTCGAGGGTGGCGATGAGGCGGAGTTGTTCGGCTTGCAGGCGGCGGATCTCGCGTTCGCATTCGATCATGCGAGCGACTTCGGGGTTCATACCAGCAAGTTTACGCGTGGAGCATGATCGACTCGAATCACTAACGGGTGAAAAGCGTTGGGGCACAACGACTTTAGGTCACCAAAGCTGTGAGTCGATGACGAGCATGTGGTGGGCGCCGCGTTGGAATCGGTAGGGGACGGGGCGGAGCTCGCTGGGTGGGAGGGAAGAACGCAGGTGGTCGAGGAACGCGACGGGAGAGCCGGTTGCCTGATGTACCAAGGGAAAGATGCGGACCTCACGGCGGGCGACGCGGAGGAGCTCGGTGATGGCCCGGAGGTGCCACTGCTCGTCGAAGCGGTTGGCCCACGTGAACAAGAGGTGTGAGCACAACGCCACATCGACGCTGCTGGAGGCGAAAGGCAGATCGGGCAGGGCGGCGGCGATGTAGTGGCTGGGACGGGAGCGGAGGTCGGCGAGGAAGAGCTCGGCGGCGGACAGGCGCATGGCGGCACGGGCGGAAACGGAGCCGTACCAAGACCATTCGAAGCGGTCCTGGTGCGCGGCGATCATGCGGTCGCCGTCGACCAAGCCGGCGCGGACGAGGCGGGACATCGCGGCGTAACCCATGGTGTAGGCGGGATCGACGGCGATGACGTCGGGCGTCTCGGCGGCGAAGCTGGAGCCGCCGGCGCAACAGTCGAGGAACGAGCCGCCGGGGTAGAGGTCGAACATGGCGCGGTACTCGGCAGCCGATCGGGAGGTGACAAGCATGACGACCATTCTGTCGACAACCCATTAAGTCAGTCGCTTGACTTAAAGCGGAGACAGGGCTTCACTGGGTCACGTGGAGAAACTGAGTTACCCACTACCCCGGCCGGCGGCGCTCGAACCACCCGCGGAGTGGGCGGAGCTGCGGAAACGCTGCCCGGTGGCCCATGTGACGATGCCGAGCGGCGACGACGCGACGCTGCTCACGCGCTACGCGGACGTGCGGCAGATCCTGTCGGACAACCGGTTCGGACGGCTGCTGAACGCGCCGGACGCGGCCCGGCTGTCGGACACGGACTCGGGCGGCGTCTTCAACAGCGAGATGGCCGAAGTGCTGCCGCAGACGGGACCTGGTCACGAGCGATGGCGGCGAATGATCAGCAAGTGGTTCACGGCGAAGCGCATGACGGCGCTGCGCCCGGGCATCGAAGCGATGGCCAACCAGCTGATCGACGAGATGACGGCCAAGGGACAACCGGCGGATCTCAAGGCGGCACTGGCCTTTCCGCTGCCGGTGTGGGTGATCTGCGACCTGCTGGGCGTGCCGGAATCGGACCGTGACCGGTTCGCGCACTGGTCGGACAGCCTGCTCAACCTGACCCGCTACACGCAGCAGGAGATGGAGACCGCCCAACGCGAGTTCGCGGCGTACATGGCGGAACACATCGCGGCCCGCCGCCGGGCGCCGGGAGAGGACCTGCTCAGCGAGCTGGTCCTGGCGACGGACGCGGAGGGGCGAGGCCTGTCGGACGCCGAGTTGGTTGCGACGGGCCAAGGTCTGCTGATCGCCGGCCACGAGACGACGGCGAACATGATCGCCAAGATGACCGGCATGCTGCTGGCCGACCGCGCCCGCTGGGAGCGGCTGCTGGAGGACCGGTCCCTGGTGCGCACGGCGGTCGAGGAGGCGTTGCGGTTCGACGCCAACCTGGGCTTCGGCATGGTGCGCTACATCGACCAGGACGTCGAGGTCGGCGACGAGCAGATCACCAGCGGCACCACGGTCGTCTGCGACATGGCGGCGGCGAACCGGGACGAGACGGAGTTCGCCGGGGCGGACGAGATGGACCTGGCCCGCACGCCCAACCCGCACCTGACCTTCGGCGCCGGCCCGCACTCGTGCCTGGGCCAGTCGCTGGCCCGCACCGAGCTGCAGACGGTGCTCACGGTGCTGTTGGACCGGGTGCCCTCGCTGGCGCTGGCGGTGCCGGCGGAAGATCTCCGTCGAGTGGAAGGTCTTGTGGTCGGCGGGCTGAGCGCCCTGCCGGTGCGATGGTGAGGAGCTGATCATGGCCGATGGCGCGGTGCGGACGGAACGGGCGCAGGCGACGCGGGACGCGATCCTGACGGCGGCGGAGCGGCTGTTCGCCGAACACGGCGTGATCACCGTGTCCAACCGGCAGATCAGCGAGGCGGCGGGGCAGGGCAACAACACCGCCGTCGGCTATCACTTCGGCACCAAGGCGGATCTGGTGCGGGCCATCGTGCGCAAGCACCAGGCCCAGGTCGAACGGCTGCGCGAGGCCATGGCGGCCGACGCGGCCGACTCCATCGACCTGCGGGTGTGGGTGGCCTGCCTGGTCCGGCCGGCCACCGGGCACCTGGAAGGACTCGGCAAACCCACCTGGTACGCGCGGTTCGCGGCCCAGGTGCTGGCCGATCCCGAGCTGCGCACCGTGATGATCGACGAGGCGCTCAACTCGCCCAGCCTGCGGACCGTGGTCGACGGCTACAACCGCTGCCTGCCCGACCTGCCGGCCCCGATCCGGGCCGAGCGGGACGACATGGCGCGGCACCTGATCGTGCAGATGACGGCCGAGCGCGAGCGCGCGCTGGCCGAGAACCGCCCAACGCCCCGGTCCAGCTGGCACGACGCCGCGACCGGGCTGATCGACGCGATCGTGGGCATCATGCGTGCCTGAGGAGAACCATGCAGGTCTTTGTCGACCAGGAAAAGTGTTGTGGCGCCGGCAGTTGCGTGCTGCTCGCGCCGGATGTGTTCGACCAGCGGGAGGATGACGGCATCGTGGTGCTGCTCGATGCCGCGCCACCCAGTGAACTGCACGGCGCAGTCCATGAGGCCGTCAACGTCTGTCCCGGCGCGGCGATCCGGGTGGCGTCATGACTGTGCTGCCCGAGTTCCCGCTGCCCAGGGCGGCCGGCTGCCCGTTCGATCCGCCGCCGGCGCTGCGTGAGATGCAGCAGGCGGGACCGCTGGCCCGGGTGCGCCTGGCCGACGGCAGCACGCCGTGGCTGGTCACCCGATACGACGATCAGCGCGCCGTGCTGGCCGACTCCCGCGTCAGCGCCGACATCGAGCGGCCCGGATATCCCCTTGGCGCACCGCGTCCGCCGAGCGGCGGGCCCAAGATCGGGTTCATCCTGATGGACGACCCCGAGCACGCCCGCCTCCGCCGCATGGTCACGGGTTCGTTCGCGGTCAAACGGGTCGAGGCGATGCGGCCGGCGGTGCAGCGCATCGTGGACGAGCGCATCGACCAGCTGCTGGCCGGTCCACGACCGGTCGACCTGGTGGAAGCCTTCGCGCTGCCGGTGCCGTCACTGGTCATCTGCGATCTACTCGGAGTGCCGTACACCGATCACGACTTCTTCCAGCAGAACAGCAGGACCATCATCCGGCGCACGGCGTTGCCGGCCGATCGGACGGCTGCCATGCAGGCGCTCAACTTGTACCTGGACGATCTGATGGGCCGCAAGCTGGCCGAGCCCGCCGACGACCTGCTGTCGCAGCTGGCCGGCCGCGTCCACAACGGCGAGCTGACCCGACAGGACGCCGCGCAGATCGGCGTGCTGCTGCTCATCGCCGGGCACGAGACCACCGCCAACATGATCGCGCTGGGCACCTTGGCGCTGCTGGAGAATCCCGCGCAGCTCAAGGTTCTCCGCGACTCCGACGACCCCAGGCTGGTGGCCTCGGCGGTCGAGGAACTGTTGCGGTACCTGCACATCACCCACAACGGCCGCCGCCGCGTCGCCATCGAGGACCTGGAGGTCGGCGGCCAGCTGATCCGCGCCGGCGAGGGTCTGATCGTCGCCAACGACATCGGCAACCGGGACCCCTCGGCGTTCGAGGATCCCGACCGCCTCGACCTGGCCCGCAACGCCCGACACCACGTCGCCTTCGGTTTCGGCGTGCACCAGTGCGTGGGGCAGCCGTTGGCCCGCATGGAGTTGCAGGTCGTGTACGGCACCTTGTACCGGCGCCTCCCCGACCTGCGCCTGGCCGTCGACGCCGATCGGATCTCGTTCAAGCACGACGGCGCGGTCTACGGCGTGTACGAGCTGCCCGTCACGTTCTGACCACGACCAGCGCCTCGGAGAGCGATTTCCGGCTCAGGTCGGGCACTTCGCAGTCGTCGGCCGGATAGCCGACGGGGAAGAGGATGTACGGCCGCTCGGTTGCCGGGCGGCCGAACAGCTCCGTCAGGAAGATCATGGGATTCGGCGTGTGGGTGAGCGTCGCCAGGCGCATTTCGTGCAGGGCGGCGATAAAAAGCCCGCAGGCGATCCCGACGCTCTCGTTGACGTAGTAGTTCTTGCGCAGCGAACCGTCCGGGCGCGGTGTGCTCTTCTGGGCGAACGCCACCACCAGCCAGGGAGCGCTCTCCAGGAACTCCTTGTTCTCATCGGTCTCCAGCCGTGACAGCGCCGCGTGCCACTCGGGGGCCTGGCGCTCGTGGTAGAAGCGGCGTTCCTCCTCCTCGGCCGCCGCCCTGACCTGCCGCTTCAGCTGCGGGTCGTCGGTCGCGGCGAACGTCCACGGCTGGAAGTGAGCCCCGCTCGGCGCGGTGTTGGCCGCCCGCACTGCGAGCTCGATCGCCTGCTGCGGCACGGGATCGGGGGAGAACCACCGCACCGAGCGTCGCTCGTCCAGACGGCGGTAGAAGTCCTCGCCCCGCCGCAGCGCGTCGTCCAACGACGGCCGGGCGGGGCGGTAGGGCACGAAGGGATGCTCATGGCGGCGTTCGGGCACGTCCTCGACCCTGGCACGCCGCCGGTCAGCGGTCTAGCTCTTGCGCCACCAGGTGTCGAGAGGGGTCACGGGCACGGTCCGCTTGTGCCGGGTCGCCAGGAACACCGACTCGACCCGCTGGGCGACCTCCGGCGTGACGTCCAGGCCCTCCAGGTAGTCGTCGAGCTCGGTGTACTTCATGCCCAGCGCCACCTCGTCCGGCAGCGCCGGCCGGTCGTCCTCGAGGTCCGCCGTCGGCACCTTCTCCCACACGCTCGGCGGCGCCCCCAGCTCCTGCAGCAGCGCCGCACCCTGGCGCTTGGTCAGTCCCGTCAGCGGCGTCACGTCCACGCCGCCGTCGCCGTACTTGGTGAAGAAGCCCGTGACCGCCTCCGCCGCGTGGTCCGTGCCCACCACCAGCATGTTCAGCTGGCCGGCGATCGCGTACTGGATCACCATGCGCTCGCGGGCCTTGATGTTGCCCCGCACGAAGTCCCGCAGCCCCGGCTCGTCCAGGCCCCTCGCCGCCTCCGCCGCCACCTCGTCCGCTCCCGGCTTCACGTTCACCGTGATCGACCGGTCGGGCTGGATGAACTTCAGCGCGATCTGAGCGTCCTGTTCGTCGGCCTGCACCCCGTACGGCAGCCGCACCGCCACGAACGTCGCCTCGTGCCCCTCCGCCCGCAGCTCCTCCGCCGCCAGCTGGCACAGCCGCCCCGTCAACGTGCTGTCCTGCCCGCCGCTGATGCCCAGCACGAACCCCTTGGCCGGCGTCGACCGCAGGTACTCCTTGAGGAAATCGACCCGCTGCCGGACCTCGACCTTGGGCACGACGGTCGGCTTGACACCCAGTTCGGCGAGGATCTGCTCCCGTAGGTTCACCATCCCCGCACTCTACCGAGCCCTCGGGCGGTGATCAGTTGCCCAGCGGCAGCTTGAGAGGGAGGCCGGGGAGGGACGGCAGCGGGGGCAGCGCGGTGGGCAGGTGACGGAGGAGATCCGTGACGACGCTGTCCACGTGCGGCACGACATCGGGCGTCGGCAAGTGGTGGGCCGTGGTGGTCGTGGTGACCGATGCGGGGGTGGACGTCGCGGTCGTCGTGGTGCTGACAACAGTTGTTGTCGACGCTTTGACCGGGGGCGGAGGCGGGGTTGTCGTCGTGGGGGTGGTGGTCATGGCGGCGGGGGCTGCGGCGTGGGGGAGCGAGTGGTGCGGGGCGGGGGAGCCGGGCAGGAGCATCACGGCGGCGACCGGGGCGGCGACGGCGGCGCAGGTCAGGGGGGCGGCGAGGCGCTGGAGGACGCGGGCGCAGCAGACGCCGACGGGGAGGACGATGGCGATGCGCAGCCTGCGGAGCCGGCGGCGGGCGCGGGTGAGGTGTGACTCGACGGCGCGGGCGGTGAGGCCGAGCTCGGCGGCGACCTCGGCCTCGGACTTGCCGGCGCCGATGGCGGCGCAGACGTCGCGGGTGGTCGGCGGCAGGTCGGCCATGGACCGGACGAGCCAGCGCGCGAGGTCGCGATCGGCGACGAGGTCGGCGGGATCGGCGGGGGCGATGGCGGAGGGCTCGCGCTGGCCGGCGGCGCGCTCCCGGGAGCGGCGGCGGAGCTGGTCGATCAACCGCCGACGGGAGACGGTGGCGACCCAGCCGGCGGGGGCCCGCACGGAGGCGGGGTCGTCCACCTCCAGCAGCTCGACCAGCGCCTCGTGCACGCAGTCCTCGGCCTCCTCGACGGTGGCCCCGGCGGCAAGGCACAGGCGCAGCGCATGGGCGCGCACGGTGCCGTACTCGTCGACGGTCATGCCCCTCCCTCGATCGATCCGGAAGCTAACACGGCGGACGCTCCGGAATCGCCTAGTGACCGATTGCCCTCTCTTTTGCGGGCGGAGCGCTTCCCGTACGACCCCTCTGTGGACGGCGGAGGGAGCACTGGGTGCGGGTGAGACAGGCGTGTGTAGGCCGCGACGCCGAGCTGGCGGTCATCCGGCAAGCGCTTTCCGAGGGACCGGCGGTGGTGTGCGTCGAGGCGGCTCCCCGCATGGGGCGGACGACACTGCTCAAGGCGGGCGCGGAACTGGCGGCCGAACTCGGGTTCACGGTGTTCGCGGCCCAGGGCTCGGCGGTGGAGCGGGAGTTCCCGTACGAACTCGCGGCGCAGCTGTTCGATTCGGTCGCCGGCCCCGTGCTGGATCGCCTCGCGAGCGACGACGACCCCAGGGCGGTTCAGGCGGCGCTGCGGGAGCTGTATCGCGAGCTGCGTGAACTGGCGAACAGCACGCCGGTGCTCATCGCGGTGGACGACCTCGATCTCGCCGACGCCGATTCGCTGCGACTGCTGGACTATCTGCGGCGGCGCCTGACGGACCTACCCGTGGCGATGATCGTGACAACGTCGCCGGGACGGCTGGGGGAGTTCGCCCGTGACGCCCGCCGGATCACGTTGGGCCGCCTCGACGAGCGGGCCGTCCGGACGCTCGTCCCCGACGAAGACGGCCTCGTCCATCGGGCGACCGGTGGACACCCCTGGCTGATCGCGGAGCTGCTGCGCTGCGGCGGGGCATCGATCGGCGAGCTGTGTCGGGAGCCTTCGCCGGAGCTGACGTCGGCGATCGTCGCGACCCTGGGGCCGGAGCTGGTGGCCGTCGGCCGGGCGGTCGAGGTCCTCGGCAGCGCCGACATCGGACTGGTGGCCGCGGTGGCCGATGTCGATCACACGACGGCCAGCCGCGGGCTGGTTGACCTCGGAACCGTTGGCCTGCCTCTGGTTACGGCGGCGCTGGTCGCCGGGATACCGTCGGAGATGCGGCTGCGGGCGGCGCGGGCGCTGTACCGACGAAGAGCGGCGACCGAGGACATCATCGATCACCTGCTGGCGACCGAGCCCGCGGGCGACGAGTGGACGTGCCGAATGCTGCGCGAGCACGCGGCGACCGCCATGACCGACGGCGATCCGGAGCTGGCGGCCGAGTGCCTGCAACGGTTGCTGGCCGAGCCACTGTCCGATGAGGACCGTTGGCGAGCGCTGGGCCTGCTCGGTGAGGCCGAGGTGCACACCGATCCCACCGCGGCGCTGGAACATCTGACCCAGGCCGGCGGCGGCGCGACGTTGGCGTACGAGCTGGCCGAGCGCGGGCAGTTGGTCGACGCGGCCCGAGCGCTGGTCAACGTGAACGACGACCTGGCGGCGTTGTCGATCGGTGTCGAACACGCCGGTGTCGTCGACGCGATGCCGACGCTGCCCGAGAACCCGCGCCGGCAACGGTTCTGGCACGCGATCGTGGCTGTCTCCCATACCCTGGAAGGTGATCGGGTGCAGGCGACGGCCGCCTTGAAACGCGCGACCGGTCGGAACCTTGCCGTGACGGCCGGGTCCGACCTGGTGGATCGCCGGGCCTTGCAGCATGTCGTGACCGCACTGTCCATGATGGACGAATTCGACGAGGCGGAGCGGCTGTGCGACAACGCCTTGACCGCGATCTCCGGGCGCTCCCGGCCCGCGCTGACCCGCCTGGCCCACGGGCTGCGGACCGAGTTGGCGCTGCGCAGGGGAGCTCTGCGTGACGCACGGCGACTGACGTTGCTGCAACATGACTCGCACGTCACCGCCCTGGCGCCGATGGTCGGTGCTCTGATCGACGTCAACGAGCTTCAGGCGGCGGCCGTGCTGCTGAGCGCCCAGGGATTGGATGGCGAGGTTCCGGGATCGGCGCGGTTCGATGCCGTGTTGTTCCAACGTGGGCGTCTTCGCGCGGCCGACGGTGACAAGGTTCGCGCCGTGCACGACCTGCTGGAGTGCGGGCGCCGGCTGGAACAGCGCGGGGTGCTGAACCCTGCGGTCTGCCCGTGGCGATCGACGGCGGCGTTGTTGTTGGCGGAGCTGGGAGGTCGGCGTCGGGCACTGTCGCTTGTGGAGCGTGAACTGCACCTGGCGCGGCGCTGGGGCTCGGCGTCGACGGTCGGTGTCGCGCTGCGCGGCGCCGGCGTGGTGACCGGCGACGCCGAGCTGCTCTCGGAGGCCGTCGACGTCCTGCGGGAATCGCCGGCGCGATTGGAGTACGGGCGTGCGCTCGCCGAGTGGGGCCGCTGCCTGCGGGAATCCGGCGACGAATTGCCGGCTCGTTCCGTGCTGCGGATGGCGCACGACATGGCCATGCGCTGCGGTTCGGTGGCGTTGATGGAACGGGCCGGTCGCGAATTGCGGCAGGCAGGGGGACGCCGCAGATTCGCGCTGACCGACCCGGCCCTGCTGACCGAGCGGGAATCGTTCGTCGCCCGGCGCGCGGCGGCCGGGCGGACCAACAAGGAAATAGCCGGCGAACTGTACGTCACCACGCGCAGCGTGGAATTCGCCCTGACCAGCGTGTACCGGAAACTGGGCGTCTCCGGCCGGCGTGAGCTGCGGGACGCGCTGGGGACGGGGAACTGACCCCAGCGCGTCCCGCACCGACACCTCTCAGCCCACGATCACGAGGTCGGCGACCAGCGCGCCGCCGACCTGGTGGCCCTTCACCGTGATCAGGGCGTTGAGGTCCAGGCTGCCCTGGATCCGGGTGTCGCCCGTCAGCTTGAACTTCACGTCGGCGCCCGCGCTGGCCTTCACGGTCAGCAGGTTGCCGACGACCGCGGTCAGGGCGCCGGACGCGGACACCTCGGCCGAGGCGGAGACGGCCGGGACGGCGGGCGCGGCCGACGCCATCGCGGTGCCGCCGAGCAGGGCGCCGGCGGCCGCGGTCGCGACGACAGCGGCGGCGATACGACGGTGCAGAGCGTTCATCGTTGTCTCCTATTATCGCGTTTCCGGTCGGAAGTCGTTTCCGCCTTCGAGACAAGAGCTTTCCGCCCGCCGGCCGGTCGCGGAAGGTTTCCGAGGCTCCCTCTAGTGCGTTTCCCCAGTCCGCTACGGGCCGGGTGGGGTGAACCGAATTAAGCCGTTTGCCAGCGGGAACACATTCGGCTCACGTCGTGTGGCCGCCGTCACATCGGGCCGTGTCACATCGTCGGTCGCGCGCTCGTCAGTGAGATGACGGAGCAAGAACCGCTGGAGAAGGAGCGAGATCATGGCTGCTCGTATGACCAACCCCGCCAAGGTGCTGCCCGACACCGTCGCCGGTGTGCAGGGCTTGTTCAAGGCCATTTATCAGGGCGGCGTGCCCAAGGCCACGCTGGACCTCGTGCACCTGCGGGCCAGCCAGATCAACGGCTGCGGCTACTGCGTCGACGCCGGCGTCACCAGCGCCCAGAAGGCCGGCGAGAGCGTCGACCGCCTGCTGCGCGTCTCCGCGTGGCGGGAGAGCGACCTGTTCACCGACGCTGAGCGGGCCGCCCTGGCCCTCACCGAGGCCGCCACCCGCATGGCCGACCAGGTCGACCCGGTGTCCGACGCCGTATGGGACGACGCCGCCGACCACTTCGACGAGAAGGCGCTCTCCGCGATCATCCTGATGATCGCCACCACCAACTTCTTCAACCGCATCAACGTGACGGTCCGGCAGCCGGCCGGCGAGCAGTTCTAGTCAATTTCGTTGTGGGGCAAGGGAAATGTCGACACGATGGTGAGCACGGTGTCGAGCCTGGCGACCTGGATCGGGCGCCACACGCTCCGGTTGTCCCCGACGACGACGCACAGCCGGCTGCCCACGGCGGCGCAGAGCTGATCGTGCTCGACCATCATCGCCAGGCCCACCGAGCCGAGAAAAGTCACTCGGCTCAGGTCGAGCACGACCACAGCGGGCGGATCGGCGGCGGCCGCGGCCTCCGCGGCGCGTAACCGGTCCGCCGCGTGCTCGGCGGTGGTCAGGTCGACCTCGCCGGTCAGACGGACCACCACCACCGTCTCCGGTTCGTCCGTGGTGAAGACGTCGGCCCGGCTCTCAAGGTCTGCCATCGCGGAAGTCCTCCCCTGCTCGATCCTGACCTGATGCCGGGGAGTACCCGTGAGGAATTTCGCGAACCACGACCAGGGCAACCGTTGTCCCCGGGGTGACGTCTCCTGACTGCGCGACGCAAATGACGCGCGGTGAAGGGCGATTTCTCTGCCGGGGGGTAGTGAGCTGTGCGTGCGATGACCCATGCCGATTTTCTGGCGACAAGACGCTTTACCGCGCTGGACGGACTGCGGGCGGTGGCCGCCGTCCTTGTCATTGTGTTCCACAGCGGTGGGCCGAGCCTGGAATGGCTGTCGGGTTGGGTTGGTGTCCACGTCTTCTTCGTGCTGTCGGGCTTCCTCATCACGACGCTGGCGCTGCGGGAGGAGTCCCGCAACGGGCGCGTCTCGCTGCGTGAGTTCTATATTCGACGGGCCTTCCGCATTCTGCCGGTCTACTTCGTGGTGCTGGGGGTGACAGCGCTCGTCTACGTGCTGCGCGGGCAGTTCACCTCGGTCGGGTTCGGCCAGGTGATGCCCTTCTATCTGACCTTCAACGGGGAACTGGTCGGTCCCGGCCGGGTCTTCGGCATTGTCTGGACGCTGGGCATCGAGCAGAAGTTCTACCTGGTCTGGCCGCTGCTGGCTTTCGCGGCGGGGGCGTTCCTCGGCCGAACCAGGATTGTCGCGACCGTCTGCCTGCTGGCGTCGATGTTTCTGCTGTGGACCCTCGTGCTGCCGATGTTCGTGCACTACTACGTGATTCTGCTCGGCTGTCTGTTGGCGATGGTGATGCACAGCAAGCGCGGTTTCGCGCTGGTGCGGCCGTTCACCCACCCGGTGGCCGGGGTGTTGGCCGCGGTCGCCCTTGTCGCGGCGCAGCTGTGGATTCCGACGGGTGTGGCGCTGTTCGGCTCGGAGGCTCCGGTGATCGCGTTGTACGCGATTCCCGTGGTGTTGCTGATTCCGTCGCTCGTCTCACCGGGTCCGGTCTCCTGGCTGCTCAGCCGGCGTCCGCTGGTCTTCGTCGGCGAGCGCTCGTATTCGCTGTACCTGTGCCAGTTGGTGGCCGGTTTCCTGGCGTCCGGCGTCTCGCCGATGTTCGGCGTCGCCCGTGTCGCCAGCGCGATCGCCGTGACGCTGATCAGCCTGCTGATGGCCGACCAGCTCTATCGGCACGTCGAGCAGCCGATGATCGCCGTCGGCAAGCGCGTGATCGAGAACCTGCGCCGCCCGGCGGCGGGCAACCCGCCCGAGCGCACGCCGGTCGACGCCAGCGCCTGAGCTTCGGGTTGCCGTGGAGCGAGGGTGCTTCCATGCTGGGTGGGCCGGGTTGCCGACCGCGGAGTTGGGTGAGGGATTGTGGGCACAGCGAACCGGATCGTGATCGTCGGCGGTGGCTTCGCCGGGTTTCACGCGGCGAAGGCGCTGGTGAAGGCGGTGCCGGAGGACACGGAAGTGGTGCTGGTCAACAAGACGGACTACTTCCTTTACCTGCCGCTGTTGCCGCAGGTGTCGGCGGCGTCGCTGGATCCGCGGCGGGTGGCGGTGTCGCTGACCAAGACGCTGCCGAAGGTGCGGCTGGCGCTGGGCACGGCGGACAAGCTGGCGGTGGATCGGCGTGAGGTGACGTACACGGATCCCGAGGGTGGCTCGCATGTGCTGAGCTACGACCGGCTGCTGCTGGCGGCCGGGAGCGTGAACAAGCTGCTGCCGATCCCCGGGGTCGGGGCGCACGCGCACGGGTTCCGGGGCATCGGGGAGGCGCTGTACCTGCGGGATCACGTGATCCGGCAGATCGAGCTGGCGGCGGCGACGGACGACCCGGCGCTGAGGGCGGCCCGCTGCACGTTCGTGGTGGTAGGGGCGGGCTACACGGGCACGGAGGTGGCGGCGCAGGGCCCGCCGTTCACGGCGGCGGTGGCGGGGCGGAACAAGGCGTTGCGAGGGCAGAAGATCCGGTGGCTGCTGCTGGACGTGGCGCCGAAGGTGTTGCCGGAGCTGGATCCGCGGCTGTCGAAGGCGGCGGACAAGCTGCTGCGCAAACGCGGTGTCGAGGTGCTGATGGGGACCTCGGTGGAGGAGGCGACGGCCGAGGGGGTGCGGCTGACGAATGGCGAGTTCGTGCCGACCCGCACTTTGGCCTGGTGCGTGGGGGTGCGGCCGGATCCGCTGACAGATGCGACGGGGCTGGCGACGGCACGCGGGCGCATCGTCGTGGACGCCACGATGGCGGTGCCGGGGCATCCGGAGATCTTCGCGTGCGGGGACTGCGCGGCGGTGCCGGACCTGACGCGACCGGGAGAGCTGACGGCGATGACAGCCCAACACGCGATGCGGCAAGGGAAGCTGGCCGGCAAGAACATCGCGGCGTCGCTCGGGCACGGCCAGATAGCGCAGTACAAGCATCACGATCTGGGCTTCGTGGTGGACCTCGGCGGGCTGGCCGCGGCGGCGAACCCTTTGGGGATACCGCTGTCCGGGCTGCCGGCGGCCGCGGTGACGCGCGGATACCACCTGGCGGCGATGCCGGGGAACCGCACTCGGACGCTGATCGACTGGGGTGTCGACGCGGTGTTCGGACGGCAGACGGTGCAACTGGGGCTGGTGCGCGGAGATGACGTGCCGCTGGACACCGAGCGGCCGGCGTAACACGGGAAGATCCGGGCCGGCGTCATCCCTCGGGCTGAGGCGGCGGTCCTCTCGTGGCCGGACGCTGGATGATCACGGGTGCCGGCATCCTCCCGATCATGTCGTTTTCGGGGGTAGCACTTATTCTGGCGACCGTGGCGTCGCTCACGACCGGGGTGACGGGCATCGAGTGGCACGGATGTGCGCTCGGGCCCGACGACGCGATCGGCCAGGAGCTCGACAGTCACGGCGCGCAGTGCGCCGAGGTCGTGGTGCCGATGGACTATCGGCGGCCGGACGGCCGGAAGATGTCCGTGGCCATTTCCCGGGTCAAGGCCACGGATCCGGCGCATCGGCGCGGGGTTCTCCTGCTGAATCCCGGCGGTCCAGGGTCCAGCGGGCTGGAACTGGCGGTGCTGGGGACGTTCTCGCCGGCCCTGGGTGCCGCGTACGACCTGATCGGCTTCGATCCGCGGTTCGTCGGCCGGAGCGGGCCGCTGTTGTGCCCGTGGCAGACGGTGACGTTTCAGCAGTCGGCGGGACCGACTTTGGCCAGCTACAAGGAAAGCGTGTCGTTCGAGGCGAAGCTGGCCGCGCAGTGTGTGCGCGGGCATCGGAACGAGTTGCCGTACGCCACGTCACGGAACGTGGTGCGGGACATGGACGCGATCCGGCTGGCGTTGGGGGAGCCGCGGATCTCGTACTACGGGGACTCCTACGGCACGTACCTGGGTGCGGTGTACCTGCAGATGTTCGGTGCGCACGCGGATCGGTTCGTGTTGGACAGCTCGGTGGACCCCGATCTCTACGGGCCGGGGTTCTTCACCACCCAGGGGCCGGCCATGGAAGCGGCGCTGCGGCACTTCGCCGAGTGGGCGGCGGGAAAACAGGGCATCGGCGACACGGCCGATGACGTGCTGGCCACGGTGCACCGGCTTGTCGCGGGCGGCCCGGTGAAGGCCGGCGGGTACACAGTGGACGGTCATGTGCTGCCGTATCTGCTGTACAGCGTGGTTTCAAGCGATACAGCGGAGGATTACACCGAGCTCGCGGCGGAGATTCGCCAGCTGCGGGACGGATCGCCGACCGTGACCGATCGGCTGGCGGCCCAGCTGGCCGCCGTGCACGGCGAGGGCGATGACGTGAGCGCCCAGGCCGGGACTCCGTTCCTCTGTGCCGACCGGGCCGTGTCACACGATCCGGCGGTCTACTACCGTGACATCGAGGCGCATCGGGCATCCGAGCCGGTCTTCGGGGCGGTGACGCGCAACATCACGCCGTGCGCCTTCTGGCCGGTACAGCCGATCGAGGCGCCCACCGAAATCCACAATGGACTCCCGGTGTTGATGGTTGCCGCCAAGGGAGATCCGGTCACGCCGTATCCGGGCCAGCTGGCCATGCATCGGGCGTTGACGGGGTCGCGCATGGTGACGCAGCTGGGGGCCTTTCACCACGGGGCTTTCCTGGGGAACGAGTGCATCGACGGGACCGTGGTGGGCTATCTGACCGGTGGTGCGCTGCCCGCCATCGACGGGACCTGTTAGCTGACGGCGCCGCCGAGCCACAGGTTGGTGGGGGTGAGGCGGAGGGTGATCCGGGACGGGCGCCCCATCGCGCGGCCTTGACGGACGTAGATGGGGCGTTCCGGATCGATCAGACGGTTTTCGAGCAGGCCGTACGCGAGGGCCGCGGCGGCGATGCCGGTGGCCGGATCCTCCGGGTAGCCGGAGGAGCGGGGGAACTGCCGGGCGTCGAAGGTCTGGTCGCCCGACTGCGCGTACGGGTAGAGGCCGGTGGAGCCCAGGTCGTCGCACAGCTCTCGGACGCGGGCGAAGTCGGGCGTCAATCCGTCCAGGATCTCCGGGCTGGCCAAGGGAATCAGGGTCTTCACGCGGGAGGTGCTGGCGTTCTGGATCGGATGGGCGGCCAGATCGGCGGCGGTGATGCCCAGGACGTTGACAACATCTGTTGTCGGTGCCGTGGTGACCGTCCCTTGAGGCTGGCTGATCTCAACGTTTCCGTCGGTGATCAAGGCCTCGACGGGGCCGGACGGCGTGGAGATGGTGAGCCGGTCCTTGGCCAGGAGGCCGAGCCGGTGCAGGGTGTGCACGGCGCCCACGGTGGCGTGGCCGCACATCGGCATCTCATGGTTGGGCACCCAGAACCGGAGCGCGAAGTCGAACGGCGGCTCGGCGCTGAGGACGAAGGCCGACTCGTGGCCGTGAGTGCGGGCCACCTCCCGCATTTCTTCGTCCGACATGGGGTCCGCGTCGAGCACGATAGGGGCGGGATTGCCGCCGCCGGGGCCGTCGGGAAAGACGTGGACCAGATGTGTGGTGGGTGCCATGCCTCCTACCTTCCGTCGAGTCACGGCACCAGGACAACTTTGCCGGTGACGGTGCCCGACTCGGCCAGCCGCAGGGCGGCCGACGCCTCGGCGAGGGGAATCTCGGCGGCCACCTGCGGGCGGAGCGTGCCGTCGGCCAGGAGGGCGAAGACCGCGGTGAGGTCCTCGCGCAGGCGGCGGTGGAAGGCCTCGGGCTTGCGGGAGCCGGTCCAGATGTTGAAGAACGAGGCGCGGCGGCGGTTGGGCAGGACGTTCCACACCGCCAGGCGTCCGAACAGCTTGAGGACCGGCAGCCTGGACGAGCCGGCCTGGTCGCGGGTTGCGGCAGTGCCGTAGGAGACGAGCGCGCCGCCGGCGGCGAGCAGGCGGAACGAGTCGACGATGCCGGCCCCGCCGACGTGGTCGAAGACGGCGTCGACGCCGTTCGGGGCCAGGGCGCGGACCTGGGCCGGGAGGTCGGCGGCGCGGTAGTCGAGGGGTGTGGCGCCGAGGGCCGTGACGGCGTCGTGGTGGCGCGGAGAGGCCGTGCCGATGACGCGGATGCCGGCCGCGCGGGCCAGCTGGACGAGCGTGGAGCCGACGCCGCCGTTCGCACCCATAACCAGGATCGTCTGGCCCGTACGGACGCGGGCGACGCGGTGCAGCATCTGCCACGCCGTGATGCCGTTGACAACAACTGTTTCCGCCTCGGCGGCGGACACGCCCTCGGGCACGGGGACGACGGTGGCGGCGTCGAGCAGCATGTGGCTGGACCAGGCGCCGACCTTGGTCAGCGCCGCGACGCGGGTTCCGACCAGCGCCGGGTCGACGTCCGGGCCGGCCGCGGTGACCGTGCCGACCATGTCGTAGCCGGGCACGAAGGGGAACGCCGGCTGGTCGTAGTACTTGCCGCGGCGCATCTGCTGCTCGGCGAACGAGACGCCGGTCGCCTCCATGCGCACCAGCACCTGACCGGCGGCCGGGGCCGGCAGGCTGCGCGAGCGGCTCTCCAGGCCCTCCGGCTCGACCTTGCCGGGCAGGACGATCTCGGTGACGGTGACGCTCATAACGGGCTCCTGAGATGTATTGAGTGGTTAACCACTCACTAAGCGGGCGAAAAGAGGGCGAATCGGGCGGGTGAAAGGGGGCCTGGGTGACGGGGTTGGGGTGAAGGGCTGGGCGGCCAGGCCGGGGGAGCGGGTGGGGCTGGGGCTGCGGGCTAGAGATGCAGGTCGGACGGACTGGAGGGCGGGGGTAGCCGACTGGGGGATCGGGGCTGCCGTCGACCGGTGGGTCAGTAGTGGCGGATGCCGGCGGAGAGGGTTCTGGCCCAGGGGGTGTCCACCTGGTCGGCGTCGATGGCGACGATGAGGTGGCACAGCAGGCCGGTGGCGAAGAACTGCTGGATCTCGGGCTCGGTGGCGCCGGAGGTGCTGCGGACGTACTCGACGACGCGGGCATAGCCGGCGCGGACGGTGTCGCGGACCGAGGGTTCGGCGACGGCGGCGGCCTGGGCGTGGAGCTGGATGAGCATGAGGTTCTTGTCCTGGATGAGCCGGGCGTACGAGTCGCCCATGGCGTAGAGGACGTCGGCCGGGGTGGTGCTGGGCGCGGCGGCGGCGCCGTGGGCGAGGCTCTCGCGGACGAGGTCGTAGGCGTGCTCGACCACGGCCAGGAACAGGGCCTCCTTGTTGGGGAACAGGCGGTAGACGTACGCCTGCGAGATGCCGGCCCGAGTCGCGACCTCGGTGGTGGTGGTGCCGTAGTAGCCACGGCTGGCGAAGGTCTCGACGGCCGTGCGCAGCACCGTCTCCCGTCGTTCCTCCGAGGTGGAGAGGGTTCGTGGTCGAGTCCGAGGCATAGGAGTAATAAACCACTCACACTTCGCCGAGTCAAGCCACCCCGGCGAGTCCCGCTCTCCGTCACACCGAAACACGGTTTCGGGCAGAAGCAAGACCTGAGGCTCAGTTCTGCTCGCCGGCGGGTTTCGGTGTGACGCTGGGCGGGACTCGCGGGGGTGGTTCTGGTCGGGGGGTGGCGGTTGTCCGGGTGGGGGTGGTCGAACGTTCGCTCGTGGGGTGCCAAGCGGTCAGTGGCCTGGTTCCGGCTTGGCCCTCGATGCACAAATGGAGACATGGGATCTTTGGCGCGCGAAGTCGCTGTAGCACGACGGGGAGGGAGTCCCTCCACTGTGGACAGGCCGGCGCCGGAGGCGCCGGGCGGGTGGCCGCTGCTGGGGCACATCGTGCCGATCCTGCGATCACCGCTGGGATTCCTGCCAGGACTGGCCAAATACGGCGCGGTGGTGAAGATCCGGTTCGGCACGCTGCCGGTGTACGTGGTGGCGCACCCGGACGCCGTGCGGGACGTGCTGGTGCCGGGCGACATCGACTACAAGCGGGGCCTGTGCTTCGAACGGCTCAAGCCCGGCCTGGGCGAGGGCATCGCGACGGCCTCGGGCGACGAGCACCGAAGGCTGCGGACGTTGCTGCAACCGGTGTTCAGCCGGGAGCGCCTCGTCGAATATTCGACGATCATGCGCACGGCGGCGGAGGAAGCCGTCCAGAAGTGGCATGACGGCGAGGTCATCCAGGCCGACGAGGCGATGGACGACCTGGCGCTCACGGCGCTGACCCGCAGCCTGTTCCGGTTCACGGCAACGGAAGAGACGGCGGAGGCGATCAAGCACGGCATGCGCGAGCTGACCCACAGCCTGCTCAAGCGGATCGTGCTGCCGCCGGCCTGGGAGCGAGTGCCGACGCCGGGCAACATCCGTTTCCGCAAGGCGATGGCCAGGATGAACAACGCCATCGCCGAGGTGATCGACGCCTACCGGGCGGCCGGCGAGGACCGGGGCGACGTGCTGTCGGCGCTGCTGGCGGTCCACGACGATGACGGAAAGCCGTTGTCGGACAAGGAACTGCACGCGCAGGTGATGACTCTGGCGCTGACCGGTATCGAGGCGCCGGGCGCGACGCTGGGCTGGGTTCTGTACGAGATCGGCCGCAACCCCCAGGTGGCCGAGCGCGTGCGGGCCGAGCTCGACGAGATCCTCGGCGGACGGCCGCCGGAGTTCGACGATCTGCCGAAGCTGGAGTACCTCGGGCGCGTGATCAACGAGGTCCTGCGGCTGCGGACGCCGCTGCTGTTCTCCCGTCGGACGTTGAAGGAGACCTCGGCCGGCGGCCTGACCATCCCGGCCGACGCGGAGATGATCTACAGCCCGTACCTGCTGCACCACGACGCCCGCTGGTTCCCGGACCCGCAGCGCTTCGATCCGGACCGGTGGCTGCCGGAGAAAGCGGCGAAGTTGCCCAAGAACGCCTACATCCCGTTCGCGGCCGGCGCCTACCAGTGCATCGGCAAGATCTTCGCCACCACCGAGCTGACCATGATGACGGCGGTGATCTGTGCCAGGTGGCGGGCGGAACTGGTGCCAGGAACGGAGGTTCGCGAGGTGGCCAGCGCCTTGATCAGGCCGAGCCGCCTGCCGATGACCGTGCGCAGAAGGGCCACGGCTTGATGCGGCCGGACCTGCGGTTGCCGTTCGCCACCGCGACCCACCCGCAGACGACGCGGCTCCAGGAGCTCACGGAGCAGTGGTGCCGAAAGTTCGGGCTGCTGCGCACACCCGAGGTGGTCGCGAAGTTCCATGCCCTGGGCTACGGACGGATCATGGCCACCCTCTGCCCGTACGCGCGGCTCGACGGCGTCGGACTGATCACCGACTGGAACAGCTTCTTCTTCATCACCGACGACCAGCAGGACATCGCCGTCACGACGAATCGCCTGGCGCAGTACGAAGAACTGGTCGCCAGCATGCGGCACACGATCGCGGGCGACCCGGAACCGACGCCGTACCATCATCATCCGCTGCTGATCGCCCTGCGCAACCTGCTGGGCCGCACGCTGCCGGGCCGTCCCGCCTACTGGGCGCCGAGGTTCCGTGAGAACCTGGACCGCTGGCTCACCGGGCACCTGCGGGAGGACTTCTACCGTTTCACCGCGACGGTTCCCGAGATAGCGGACTACATCGCGGTCCGGCGGGACGCGTCGACGGTGCTGCCGACGCTCGACCTGGTGGAGATGGTCGAGGGCGCCACGGTGCCGGACGCGCTGTACGAAACGCCGCAGTACCAGACGTTGGTGCTCGGCACGGCCGACATCATGTGCTGGATCAACGACATCCACTCGCTGCACAAGGAACAGGGCGACCCGATCAACTTCGTCACGGTGCTCGACCACCATCAGCAGTTGGGCGAGCAGCGGGCCGTGGCCGCCGTCGCCGACCGCATCGTGGCCCGGGTCGAGGACCATGTCACGGCGCTGAACGAATTGCCGGGTGTCATGAGGCAACTCGACGTGCACGATCCCGAGCGGGTCATGCGGTGCGCGCTGGACATGCAGTCGTGGGCGGCCGGCATGGAGGCCTGGGACCGCACGGACACCATTCGCTTCGTCGACGACGAGTCCTATGTGGACGACCTGCTGGAGATGACATCGTGACCATGCTCATGCCCCGAACAGTGCCGACCGCGCCGGGCAACCTGCCGCTGCTCGGGCACTCCCTGTCGCTGCTGGGCGAGGACCGCCTGGGCTACCTGGTCTCGTTGCAGCCGCACGGCGACGTCGTGCGGCTCCGCATCGGCACCCGCTCGTTCCTCGTGCTCAACTCGCCGGAGTTGGTGCGCTCGATGCTGTTGGAGCCCAAGAACTTCGACCGCGGGCGGATCTTCGAGAAGGCGCGGCCGTACGTCGGCGACGGCCTGTTCACGGCCGAGGGCGCCGAGCACAACCGGCAGCGCCGCATGGTGCAGCCGGCGTTCCACCGCGCGGAAATCGCGCGCTACGTGGAGATGATCGGCGACATCGCGCGCCAGCACGTCGCCTCGTGGCGGCCGGGCGACACGCTCAACGTCGAGCGCGAGATACACGTGCTGATGACGGAGGTCATCGGCGGCACCATGTTCCGCGCCCCGGAGGCACGCGAGGTCGTGCGGGTGGCCCGGGATCAGCTGCCGACGCTCGTGCAGGGGCTGGGCGCACGGACCGTGCTGCCCGACTTCTTCACGCGCATCCCGGTCGGGGTGAACCGGCGGTTCGACGCGGCCTGCGACAACCTCCACAACGCGGCTCAGCGGCTGGTGGCGGCGTATCGGGACAAGCACGGCGATCTCGGGGACTTCGTGTCCTCGCTGATGAACGCCCAGGACGCCCGGACCGGCGCCACGATGTCGGACGCGGAGATCCGGGACCAGGTGATGACCCTGCTGATCTCCGGTATCGAGACGCCGGCGACCTCGCTGGTCTGGGCCCTGTACGAGCTGGGCGTCAACGCGGATCTGCGGCGGCGCATGGAAGAAGAGGTCGACGCGGCCGGTGGCGATCAGGAGCGGATGCCCTTCATCGACGCCTTCGTGCAGGAAACCCTGCGGCTGCACCATCCGCTGTGGCTGCTGATGCGGAGGGCCGTGCGGCCCACGATCCTCGGCGGAGTGGACATCACGGCCGGCAGCGAGGTGATCTACAGCCCGGCGGCGATGCACCGCAACGGCAAGATCTTCACGGAACCGTTGCGGTTCAACCCCGACCGCTGGCTCGGCGACGCCGCGACCGAGGAGATGCAGCGCGCGTTCATCCCGTTCAGCCTGGGCAACCGGCAGTGCATCGGCGACCACTTCGCCTGGACGCAGATGAAGATCACTCTCGCCGCGATCGTGGCCGACCGCAGGCTCACGCTGTCCGCGCGCTACCGGCCGCGGACCGTGGTCAGCAGCATCGTGCATCTCGACCGGCTGCCCATGACCGTCCACTTGAGAAACGGGTGACCCATGCTTGACGGAAAGTCGGTGCTGATCACCGGTGCGGGCTCCGGCATCGGCCGGGCCGCGGCGGAGGTGTTCGCCGGGCACGGGGCGCGGCTGCTGCTCGTCGACATCGACGGCGACACGTGCAAGGAGACCGCGGAGTTGTTCGGCGGCCTGCCCTTCGTCGCCGACGTGTCCAAAGAGGACGATGTGGCGGCCATGGTGGAGGCGGCGGTCGACGCCTACGGCCGGCTCGACGGGGCCTTCAACAACGCCGGCGTGGACGGGGCGTTCGAGTCGGTGGCGGAGTCGACCCGGGTCAACTGGGACCGGGTGATGGACGCCAACCTGATGGGCGTCTGGCTGTGCATGCGGGCGGAGATCCGCCACATGCTGACCATCGGCGGCGGGGCGATCGTGAACACCTCCTCGACCGCCGGCCTGGTCGGCATGGGGCTCGGACTTTCCGCTTACGTGGCGGCGAAACACGGCGTCATCGGCCTGACCAAGGCGGCGGCGTTGGAGTACGCCACACAGGGTGTCCGCGTGAACGCGATCTGCCCCGGCACGGTGAAAACCGGGATGTACCACCAGGTCGTGGCCACCGGCGTGGTCACCGAGCAGCAGATCGCCGCCATGCAGCCGATCAACCGCCCGGCCGATCCACGCGAGATCGCCGAGGCGGCGGCGTGGATGCTGGCCGACCAGGCGTCGTTCGTGACGGGACAGGCGCTGGCGGTCGACGGGGGACTGGTCAGCCAGTGAGCCAGTCCGCGATGTCGGCCACCACTTCGGGATCCACGTGCTGCGCCGGCTCGTACTCTGCCGGCGTCGACGGGCCGCTGCCCGGCGTGAACATGTGGTTGTCGGCCTCGTACACGCGGACCGTCACGTTGGAACGGTTCGCTAGTTCTGCCTGCCACAGCGCGAGGTCGTCGTCGACGGTGACCTGGTAGTCGCGGCCACCCTGGAGGATGAGCATCGGCACGTCCAGGCGGGCGGCGGTGGCCGGCGCGTCGTAATCCCGCAGGTCCAGCCAGTACGGGGCGGGCACGCCGAACGGCAGCTCGGCGGCGGGGGTGTCGGCGGAAAGCTCCGGACTGTCAACCATCTGCGCCCGCTGGGTGATGGCCTCGATCGTCGTCTCGGCCGCGCCGATGTGCCGGAGTTGGCGCACCGTCGCCCAGTGCAGCGGCTGCGCTGCGCCGGCCAGCAGGATCAGGCCGGCGATCGCCGGTTCGACGGCGGCGATGCGGGGCGCGATCGTGCCGCCGAGGCTGTGGCCGAGCAGGTAGACCGGGCCGATGTCGGCGCGCTCCTGCAGCAGCGCGAACGCTGACAGCGCGGCCGGCGCGTACTCGTCGTACACGGTGAAATCGGCCGGGGCCGACGTCATCCCGTACGTGACCTTGTCGAAGCGCAGCACCGCGATGCCCCGGCTGGCCAGGCCCCACGCGACGTCCTTGAGCGGCTTGTTGCGCCCGATCGTCTCGTCACGGTCGTGCGCCCCCGAGCCGCTGAGCAGCACCACCGCCGGGGCCGGGCCGCTCACGAAGGGCAGGCTGAGCGTGCCTTCCACCCCGTGCAACGCGACGTCCTGCTCTTCGAACGTAGAAGTATCCACATAGGACGGCGGCTCCCACGGAGCCATCGGCTCCGCTGCGCCGGCCGGGGCCAGCTGGAGCCCGGCCAGGCCGTCCGGCCCCTCGGCCGTCACCAGCGTCATCCGCCCGCGCTCGAACTCCAGCAGCACCCGCGTCACGCCCTGCTCGGTGGCCGGCGCGCCGGTGGAAACCAGAGCGCCGTTCTCGGCCAGCGCGGCTGTCCACGCCGCCTCCAACGCCTCCGGCGACGCGAGCGGCCGCAGCTGGGGCGCCAGCAGCTCGTGGACCTCGGCGAACCGGCCCGTCCGCAGCAACTCGACGAGGTCTGGAGTCATGGCCCCTATTGTGCCGGTGTCACCGCGAAAAGCTGGCTCGGCCCGCCGGTGCACTGCAACTGCTGCAGCCGGGTGTTGTCCGCGCTCGACCCGCCGGTCACGTCCAGGCAGGCATTGCTGTGCTGGGCGACCAGCTCGAAGGCGCCGTTACCCTGGTCGACGGGCTTCCACTGCTGGTTGGTGCCGCCGCCGTAGGTCCACAGCTGCACGTGCGTGCCGTCCGCGACCGCGCCCGCGCCGCCCTCGACGTCGAGGCCGAGCGCCGGGGCGCGGCGGCTGGCGACCCGGAAGAAGCCGTTGGCGGTGGGGATGAACTGCCACTGCTGGTTGTCCTTGCCGTACGCGCAGGTGTACGACACCACCGGGGTGCCGTCCTTCCGGCCGCCGCCGGACGCGTCCACGCATTTGCCGGTCGCGGTGTTGGTGATCGTGTACCAGACGCCGGCCTGGAGGGCGGTCAGCGCGGACGTCGTCGTCGTGGTGGTTGTGGTCGTGGTGGTCGTCGTTGTCGTGGTCGGCAGGACCTGCGTCGTCACCGGCGGGGCCTTGCTGGTGGTCGTCGCCGCGTCCGTGCGGGGGCCGCCGCCGAAGGCCAGCAGCACGCCGGCCAGGGCCGTCACGAAGACCGTGAACACGATGACCGCGCCGACGATGGTGGCGGTCTTGCGCCGCGCCTCCGGCGTCTCCACGGTCGGCGGCGGCGTGCCCGGCGCCGGCGGCTCGCTGACCGTGCGGGCGGCCTCGGCCTTGCGGCGGGCGATCATGTCCTGCACCGCCTGCGGCCACGGGTGGATCTGCTGGTGCCCGATGGCCTCCAGGATCTGGCCGGGCGCGGGGCGGCGGGCCGGGTCCTTGGACAGACAGGGGCCGATGATCCAGCGCAGGGTGTCCGGCACCGGCGTGAGGTCCGGCTCCAGCTGCATGACGTTGGTCAGCGTCTGCTGCGGTGTGCCCGCCGCGAAGGGGCTCCTGCCGGTCGCCGCCGTGTACAGCACCGTGCCGTAGGCGAAGATGTCGCTGGCCCAGGACGACGGCTGGCCGGCCGCCTGCTCGGGCGCGATGAAGCCGGGGGAACCGGCCAGGCCGGGGCCGTGCGTGAGGCCGAAGTCGACGACCTTGGGGCCGTCCTCGCCGAGCAGCACGTTGGCCGGGTTCAGGTTGCGGTGCAGCAGGCCCGCGCCGTGGATCTCGGCCAGCGCCGCCGCCATGCCCGCCGCCAGGACCAGCACCGACTCCGCCGGCAGCCGGCCGGCTTGCCGCAGCGACGGGCCGGCCACGAACACCGTCGCCACCCACGGCACCGGCGCGTCCAGATCCCGGTCGACGATCGGCGCGGTGTTCGGGCCCGTGACCTCACGCGCCGTCATCACCTCGCGGCGGAACCCTTCGTCCCGCACGAGCGCCGGATGCAGCAGCCGCAGCGCCACCAGCCGCCCGTCCGGCGCGACGCCCAGCAACACCCGACCCGTTCTGCCCCGCCCCAGCAGGGCAATGGTCCGGTACTGGCCCACTGCCACCGGGTCGGACGTCCCTAACGGCCTCACATCAGCTCCTCCGTCAACTTTCGGGGAGAGAGGGTAGCGGTCGGAGCAACGCCCGTGCGGCCTCCCGGTCGGTTGGAGCTGCGGAATGTAACGCTCCGTGTCCTTTGACGGATGGATGGTCGTTCTTGATCTGTGTGGAGGGGACCATGACCGAAGTGCTCGACGACATCGCCGTCGTCGGCGCGGCGCCGGCGGAGCTGTCCGCGCCGGGCAGCGCGGTGGTGGCGCTGGGGCCCGGTGCGGCCGGCGACGAGATCGTGATCTGGCACGTCGATCCGCACGGCTCGCCCACCGGCTGGTGGACCTTCCCGCAGGCCGAGGTGTTCGGTGACGTCGAGGCCGCACGCCGCGTGCTGGCCCTGCTGGAGCGGCGTGCGATCACCTCGTGCGACCCGGAGGACGTGCCCGTGCTGATGACCCGGTTGACCGGCGTCGCCGGCCTCGACACCGGCCCCTGGTGGACCGCGCAGGTCTTCTCGCCGATCGACAGCTTCCGCGAGACCGTCGCCCGTCGCCACGCCTTCGCCCGCCTGGACGGCCCGATGCACTGGATCCGCGACTTCGACGTGATTCCGCCCGACTTCGACGCCCTGCGGCGGCTGTCCGGCCTCCACGCCGCCTCCCGCGCCACCGCCGCGCAGGCGGCGGCGCAGACCGCGTCCCGGCTGCTGCGCTGGCTCGTGGGCCTGTGGCTGGAGACCGAGCAGGTGAAGGGCCGGAGCCGGCCCGTCCGCGCGGCCCACGGCGCTCCCGAGCCGCTGCCGCCCTCCTGGCTGTCCGCCGTGCTCACCGCCGAGGCGAAGCGCCTGCCGCTGTGACGTACGCGGTGATCGACACGGAGACGACCGGGCTGTTGCCGGGTTTCCGGCACCGGATCGCGGAGATTGCCGTCATCCACGTGGACGCGGACGGCACGGTGACCGACGAGTGGTGCACGCTGCTCAACCCGGAACGCGACCTCGGGCCGCAGGCGATCCACATGGCGGCCGCGGCTCTGCTGCGGCACATCCTGGCCACCCGCCCCGAAGCCGTGCGGACGACCGAGCAGCACCGACGCACCGTGGGCTGGCCGTGGCCGGCGTTGACAACAGGTGTTGTCGCGCCGTTCCGGCGCACGCCCATCGGGCATGTCGAACCGCATTTCCTGGCCCGGCTGGTGGAGCGGATGTCGCGCGACCAGGAGCCGATGGTCGACGCGTACTTCGCCATGCTGGACGCGGCGTTGCTGGACCGGCGGATCTCGGCGTCGGAGGCGGACGCGCTGATCGCACTGGCCGACGACCTCGGCCTGCACCGGTCGGAGGCGCTCGCGGTGCACCACAGCTACCTGCGCGAACTGGCCCGCGCGGCGTGGGCGGACGGCGTGCTGACCGAGGACGAACGCCGTGACGTGCAGACGGTGGCGACGCTGCTCGGGCTGGACGCCGGCGAAGCGGAGCGGGTGCTCGCGCAGGAGAAGACCGGGGACTCCAAGGTGACGGTCGGCGGCCTCGTGCTGCGGCCCGGGGACCGCATCGTGCTCACGGGCACCATGCGACGGGCCCGGGAGGAGATCGTCGAACGGGCCGTGGCCGCCGGGCTGCGGGTCACCGGTTCGGTCAGCGGCAAGACCAGGGTGGTCGCCGCCGCCGACCCGGATTCCCTGTCGGGCAAGGCCAAGCAGGCCCGGGAGCTGGGCGTGGCGGTGGTGAGCGAGGAGGCGTTCCTGCGCGCCCTGGACGCGATCTAGGCGGCCGGGGCCGCCGGGGGAGCGGTGGCGGTCTCCGCCGGCAGGCGCGGGGTGTGCTTGGCCAGCCAGCCGGCGGCGAAGGTGAGGCCGCCGACCACGGCGCCGCTGATCACGGCGGTGGCCCAGCCGGGCACGCCGTCGGGGAACACGTACTTGGCCACCAGGTCCATCACGAAGCTGGTGACCAGGGCGGTGGTGCTGGCCGCCTTCACCTTGGTCTCCACGACGTGGAAGGCGCCGACCTCGGCCTTGCGCGCCTGCCGGAAGAAGAAGCGCTTGAGATCCATCTCGGCTCCAGAGTCGTCGGGGTCGAGAATGATGATGATGCCTCGGCCGGGGACCCGGGTACTCCGGCCGCCCGAAAGGACGCGCTTACGCGACCGGTTCCGGCAGGCGGCGGACGTCGTACTGGCAGCGGATGACGGCGCCGGTGGCGGGATCGCCCAGCTCGACGCGCCAGGAGGCGCCGAACTGGTCGACGCCGGGGTGCATGGGGATGGTGCCGGACAACAGGACGGTGCCGGGCGCCAGCAGGTCGCGGGAGCGCAGCGCGTCGAGCCAGTACTGCGGGGTGAGGAGCTCGGCGAGGGTGCCGCGCTGGATCTCGGTCCACGACTCGCCGTCGCTGACCCAGGCGGTGAGTGTCAGGGAGTCGATGCGGTCGGCGACGTCGGACAGCCGCCAGGCCTGCCGGCCGACGATGTCCGGCGCGGCCTGCTTGCTCCAGGCGACGCCGTGCACTTCGAGGTCGCGGTCGGTGTGGTCGCAGGCGACGGTCAACAGCACGTCGTCATGAGTGACGATCATGGCCCACTCGGCCTCGCCGGAGGTGTGCCCGTGCTGGGCGGGCACGGAGTCGGCCTGGCTGACGAGATAGGGCGCCACGGGGTAGAGGCACGGCGTGGTGGTCGGCGCGGGCACGCCGAGTTCGGCCAGCTCGGCGACGTGCGCGGCGACGTCGTCCTGGCTGCGTCCGGCGTAGCCGCCGTTCAGCGCGGACCGCACGAACACGGTGACTTTCTGGCCGTTGACCAGCTCAAACGTCAGTTCGCTCACGACTTCTCCCTTGCGCATGCATCTTGTATACATAGAATATGCCACATGGCTGACACCGCTGTTGACCGAAGGGCGCTGTGGCGGGCCTTCGCCGCGAGCCTGTCCGGGACCTCCCTGGAGTGGTACGACTTCGCGGCGTACTCGGTCGCCGCGGCCACCATCTTCGGCACGCTGTTCTTCCCCGGCGGCGATCCGCTGACCGCGACCATGCTGGCGTTCTCCACCTACGCCGTCGGCTACGTCGCCCGCCCCCTCGGCGGGGTGGTGTTCGGTCGGCTCGGCGACGTCATCGGCCGGAAACGGGTGCTGGTCAGCACTCTGCTGCTCACCGGCTTGGCGACCGTCCTCATCGGAGTGTTGCCGACCTACGCCGACATCGGCGGCACGGCGGCGATCCTGTTGGTGTGCCTGCGTTTCGTGCAGGGCGTGGGCATCGGCGGCGAGTGGGGCGGCGCGGTGCTGCTGTCCAGCGAGTTCGGCGAGCCGGAGCGGCGCGGGTTCTGGGCCTCGGCCGCGCAGGTCGGTCCGCCGGTCGGAAACCTGTTGGCCAACGGCGTGTTGGCCATCCTCGGCGTCGCGCTGACCGAGCAGCAGTTCCAGTCGTGGGGCTGGCGGGTGGCGTTCCTGTTGTCCGCCTTGCTGATCGCCTTCGGCCTGTGGATCCGTGTACGGCTGGAGGAGACGCCGATCTTCCGCGAGCTGGCCGAGCGCAACGAACGCCCGAGCGCCCCGGTCACCGAACTGTTCAAGCAGGAGCGGAAAGGCCTGCTCGCCGCCGTGCTGGCCCGGGTCTGCCCGGACGTGCACTACGCGCTGTTCACGGTCTTCGTGCTCACCTACATCCAGCAGCTCGGCATGCCCCGCGCTGTCGGTATGGCCGCCGTGCTCGTCGGTTCGGCGTTGCAGGTGGTGGCCATTCCGGCCTTCGGCGCTCTGTCGGACCGCGTCAACCGTCGCAAGGTCTACCTCGTCGCCGCCATCGCCGCCGCGATCTGGCCGCTGATCTTTTTCCCCGCGGTGGCCGGGAAATCCGTCCTGTGGGTGTTCGTCGGCGTGATCGTCGCGCTGCTGATCCACTCCGCGATGTACGGCCCGCAGGGCGCCTTTGTCGCCGAGCAGTTCTCCGTGCGGCTGCGCTACACCGGCAGCTCGCTGGCCTACACCCTCGCCGGCGTCATCGGCGGCGCCCTCGCCCCGCTGTTGTTCACGGCCTTGTTGGCGTGGACCGGAAGTTGGCCGGCGCTGGCCGCTTACGTCGCCGTCACCGCCGTGATCACGATCATCGGCCTGGCCATCGGGCGGGATCCGTTACCCGAGACGTAATGGCCAAACCGGCCGTCCCCCAGCAGGATTGCCCTCGTCAACGAGAGCAAGGGGGACAAGATGCCTTACGTGAACGGGATTTTCTATCGCGACCAGGGCGCCGGCCGGCCGGTGGTGTTCGTGACGAGCTGGGCGCTGAGCAGCAGCATGTGGCAGTACCAGATGCACCACTTGGCGGACAATGGTTTCCGCGCGATCGGTTACGACCGTCGCGGCCACGGCCGGTCGGACGATCCCGGCACGGGCTACGACTTCGACACGCTGGCCGACGACCTGGCGGCGCTGATCGAGCACCTCGACCTGACCGGTGTCATGCTGGTCGGGCACTCGATGGGCGGCGGCGAGATCGTGCGCTACCTGACCCGGCACGGCGAGAGCCGCGTGGCGAAGATCGTGTTGGTCGGCTCGACGGTGCCGTGCCTGCGGCAGCGGCCCGACAACCCGGACGGCATTCCGGCGACCGCCGGCGACGAGTTGCTGGCCCGGCTGCGGACCGACTTCGGCGGATGGGTCGATGAGAACGCCGAGCCGTTTTTCGGTGGGGAGTTGCCCCAGGCGACCAAGGACTGGGTGGTCCGGGAGTGCATGAGCGTCGACCTGCACGCGGCGATCGGTTGCGTGGAAACGAACATGACCGCCGACTTCCGGCCGGAGCTGCCCAAGATCACGGTGCCGGCGCTGGTGGTGCACGGTGAGCACGATGTGTCGGCGCCGCTGGACCTGTGCGGGCGGATCACGGCGGAGCTGATCCCCGGGGCCGAGTTGACGGTCTACAGCGACGCGGCGCACGCCCTGTTTCTCACGCACACCCAGCGCCTGAACGAGGATCTGCTGGCATTTGCCCAAAAATAAGGGCGGGGATCTCCCCGCCACTATCAACTTATAGCGCACCGGGGGTCTTGCCGCAAGACCCGGGTCCTGCCGCAGAATCGCCGTCGTACTCGGCGAAAAACGGGGGAAAACCAGGTGCGTGTAGTAGTGACGGGATTCGACTCGCGCGGCGGCGTGGAGCCGTTGGCGGCGCTGGCGGTTCGGCTGCGCGAGCAGGGGGCGGACGTGACGGTGTGCCTGCCGCCGGACAAGGAGTTCCAGCGGCGGCTGGCCGGCATGGGCGTGGCGATGGCGCCGTTCGGGCAGGAGGTGCGGCCGGCGGCGACGAGGCAAGGCCCGCCGGACCTGCCGCGGCGGGCGGCGGAGGTGATCGCCAACCAGCACGAGGTGCTGCTCAAGGCGGCCGACGGGGCCGACGCGGTGGTGGCGTCGGGGGTGATGCCGGCCTGTGCGGGGGCGAGGACGGTGGCGGAGAAGCTGGGTCTCCGGTACGTCTACGCGACGTTCCAGCAGCTCACCTTGCCGTCGCCATACCACCCGCCGATCGCCTACGTCGGCCGGCCGTTCCCGGCGGGCGCGGACATCCCGGCCATGTGGGACTGGGACCGCGACAGCATCAACCTCCTGTTCGGGGCGGCCGTCAACAACGACCGGGCCCGCCTCGGCCTGCCGGAGGTCGACGACGTCCGCGACTACGTGATCACCGATCGGCCGTTGCTGGCGGCGAATCCGGTGCTGAGCCCGTGGCGGGAGGCCGAGCTCCAGGTCGTGCAGACGGGGGCGTGGCTGCTGCCCGACGAGCGGCCGCTGCCGGCGGACCTCGCCCGCTTCCTGGACGGCGGCGAGCCGCCGGTCTACGTGGGCTTCGGCAGCATGCCCATGCACCAGGCGACCGACCTGGGCGAAGTCGTGGTGGAGGCGGTCCGCCGGCACGGCCGCCGCATGGTGCTGTCCCGCGGCTGGGCCGACCTCGAATCGGCCGGCGACGACTGCTTCGTCACGGGCGAGGCCAACCACCAGGCCCTGTTCCGCCGGTCGGCGGCCGTGGTGCACCACGGGGGAGCGGGCACGACCGTGACGGCGGCCTGGGCCGGCACGCCGCAGGTGGTGGTGCCGCAGGGCGCGGACCAGCCCCACTGGGCGAGCCGGGTGGCGGAGCTGGGCATCGGCGCGGCGCACGACGGTCCGGCGCCGACCGTGGAATCCTTGGCGGAGGCGCTGGGCACCGCCCTGGCTTCGAAGAAGAGGGCCGCCGCTGTCGCTGCGACAATTCCCACCGATGGGGCGGCGACGGCCGCGAAAATCGTGCTGGGTTGACACGGCATGGACAATAAAAAATCGGCGTA
This sequence comes from Kutzneria sp. NPDC051319, assembly GCF_040682195.1. NCBI lineage: Bacteria > Bacillati > Actinomycetota > Actinomycetes > Pseudonocardiales > Pseudonocardiaceae > Kutzneria > Kutzneria sp. NPDC051319. Next base: position 94,107 of record NZ_JBFBAM010000006.1, read on the forward strand.
TCCACACGAAGATGTGTGGTACCGCCGACTGTAGTTTTCAGTTTAGGCACTGTGAGGGGCTTGTGTCAACTCAGGGGTACGAGGACGAATTGCGGTCCGAGCGGGAGTACGTGGCCGACCTCTACGCGCGCCTGGACGCCGAGCGCGTGCGGGTGAAGGCCCGGCACAAGGCCGCGCTGCTGGGGACGGGCGGCACGGCGCTGGAGCGGGACGACGAGGTGCGGGCGATGGGCCGCGAGGCCAAGCGCCTGGACGTCGCCGACAACGGGCTGTGCTTCGGCCGGCTCGACACCCAGCAGGGCGAACGCCTGTACATCGGGCGGCTCGGCCTGTTCGACGAGGACGACGACTACCGGCCGGTGCTGCAGGACTGGCGGGCCCCGGCGTCGCGGCCGTTCTACGTGGCCACCGGGGCCAACCCGGAGGGCATGCGCCGCCGGCGCCAGTTCCACACCCGCGGCCGGCGGATCGTCGAGTTCACCGACGAGGACCTCGGCCGCCCCGGCGACGACGCCAGCGGCGACGCGGCCCTGCTGGCGGCGGTCAACGCCCCGCGTGGCGAGGGCATGCGGGACATCGTGGCGACGATCCAGTCCGAGCAGGACGAGATCATCCGCCTCGACAACCCGGGCGTGCTGGTGATCGAGGGCGGCCCGGGCACCGGCAAGACCGTGGTGGCGCTGCACCGCGTCGCCTACCTGCTGTACACGCAGCGGGAGCGGATGGAACGCCACGGCGTCCTCGTGGTCGGCCCCAATCCGGCCTTCCTGAACCACATCAGCCGGGTCCTGCCGTCGCTGGGCGAGTCCGACGTGGTGTTCGTGACGCCCGGGGACTACGTGCCGGGCCTGCGGGTCACCGCCGAGGACACGCCGGAGGCGGCGCGGGCCAAGGGGTCTCTCGCGATCGTGGGCGTGCTCAAGGCGGCCATCGCCGACCGCCAGCAGGTGCCGGAGGAGCCGATCCCGATCGAGCTGTCGGGCATCACGCTGCGGATCGACGCCTCGGTCGCGGAGTGGGCGATCGAGGAGGCGCGGGCCGCCGACCTGCCGCACAACGAGGCCCGCGACGTGTTCACCGACATCATCACCTACGTGCTGACCGAGCGGGCGCTGGGCCGGCTGACCAAGGGCTGGCTGTCCCGCAGCGACAAGGAGGAGTGGGAGAGCCAGCGCCGGCACCTGACCAAGCAGCTCGCCGAGAACGAGCGGTTCACGGACGCGCTGAACGCGCTGTGGCCGATGCTCACCCCGCAGTCCCTGTTGCAGCCGCTGTACGAGTCCAAGGCGCGGCTGGGCCGGGCCGGCGCGGACCCCGCCCTGTACCGGGCGCAGGGCGACGCGTGGACGGTGTCGGACGTGCCGCTGCTGGACGAGCTGGTGGACCTGCTCGGCCGGGACAAGACCGCCGACCGCGCGGCCGCGGCGGTCGCGGCCCGCACGCAGCGTGAGGCGGCCGAGTACGCCGAGGCCGTCATGGGCATGCTGGAGATGGACCGCGAGGAGATCTCCGACGACTACTCGCTGCTGGCCAAGGACGTGGTCAACGCCATGTCGCTGGCCGAGCGCCAGGACGAGGTCGACACCCGGGACCTGGCCGAGCGGGCCTCCGCCGACCGTGACTGGACCTACCGGCACGTGGTGGTGGACGAGGCCCAGGAGCTGTCCGAAATGGACTGGCGGGTGCTGATGCGGCGCTGCCCCAACCGGTCGTTCACCATCGTCGGCGACCTCGCGCAGCGCCGGTCGGTGTACGGCGCCACCACCTGGGGGGAGATGCTGAAGCCGTATGCGGCCGACCGCTGGGCCTACCGGTCGCTGACCGTCAACTACCGCACGCCGGCCGAGATCATGGCCGTGGCGGCGTCGCTGCTGGCCGAGTTCGCGCCGGGCGTCCAGCCGCCGGACTCGGTCCGCGCCTCGGGCGTGGCGCCGTGGTCGCGGAAGGTCACCGCGGACGAACTTCCCGGCGCCATCGAGGAATTCGTTCGGGACGAGGCCGGCCGTGAGGGCACGAGCGTGGTGATCGGGCCGCCCGGGACGCCGGGCACGGTGCCGGCCTCGGAGACCAAGGGCCTGGAGTTCGACGCGGTGCTGGTGGTGGATCCGGACCGGATCCTGGCCGACGGCCCGCGTGGGGCGGCCGAGCTGTACGTGGCGCTGACCCGGGCCACGCAACGGCTGGGGGTGCTGCACCAGGGGCCGCTGCCGTCGGCGCTGGCCGGTCTCGTCGAGGGGTAGGAAGTCAGACGGGCTCGGCGCACAGATTCGCCGAGCCCATCTTCCCCTCTTCGATACTGCTCCCCCGCGGACAGCTCCTCGCCCCGGTGTCCCCCCGCAAGCGGTTCCCCGTCCGACATCAACGATGCGCCATACTCCGTGCCGATGATGTCGGGTGAACACCCCACACGTGGGTCGGTCGAGGGACAGTTGACGCGCGCCGCGCTGCGCATTCTGGCGGTGGCGCGGCTGGTCGTCGCCCTGGTCGGGGGCCTTTTGGGTGTGATGTCCGCACCGTCGGGCCACGAGCTGCGCACCACGGTGATCGTGATCACCGTCTCGGCGTGGAGCGTGCTGTACGCGAGGTGGCTGTGGCAGGGGCCGCCGCCCGGCCTGGCCTGGGCCGACGTGGCGGTGCTGAGTGTGGTCGGGTTGTTGCAGCCGTGGACGGTGCCGCCGCTGTCGGTCGGCAACGGCCAGGGCTGGGTGATCACCCTCGTGTCGGTCGCGGTCGTGTTCCACCAGTGGCACACCAAACCGGTGTCGGGCCTGGTGTCGGCGTCGGTGGTGACCGTGGCGTTTCTGGTCGGGGCATGGTGGACCGCGCCGGATCTGTGGGTCGGTGCGGCGGCGATCGGGGCGTGGACGCCCGTGCAGGCGATCCTTTCCCGTGTCCTGAACACACTTCTCATACAGGCGGCGCGGGCGGCCGACGTGCAGGAATCCCGGGCGGTGGCGGCGCGGCGCGAGGCCGCCGTGGCGGAAGCCGTCCGTGCCGACGAACGCGCGAACGCCGCGATGCTCCACGACACGGCGGCGACAACGTTGCTGATGGTGGGGCTGGGCGAGGTCGGATCGAGCCGGCAGTGGGTTCGTGAACAGGCCGGGCGGGATCTCGATGCGTTGGCCGGCGAGAACCTCGACGTCGCCGAGGGAGACGCGTTGCCGGCTTTGCTGGAGGTCGTCCACGCGAGCCGGGTGGCCGTCGACCTGACCGCGCCGGATGCTTTGCCGCTGCCCCACGAGATCGCCACGGCCGTCCGCGGCGCGTTGCGGGAGGCCCTGAACAACGTGATCCGGCACTCCGGCGAAACCTCGGCGACGGTGGTGATCACCGTCGATTCGGTGGTGATCACCGACCGTGGCAAGGGATTCCGCCCCGAGAGCGTGCCCGAACGGCGCCGCGGCGTGGCCAACTCCATCGTCGACCGCCTCGCCGCGGCCGGCGGCCGGGCCGTGATCACCTCCGCGCCGGGCGAGGGCACCACCGTGCGGCTGGAGTGGGATCGTGGCTGACACCGTGCAGCGGATGCGAGGACGCCTCAGGATCGCCATCCTGATCGTCGCCACCGCCGACCTGACCGCGCTCGACCTGCCGGCGCTGATCACGCACCTGGACGTGTACCTCGTCGCGTGGCCGGTCGTGGCCGCCTACCTGACGTTGATCGCGCTGCTGGCCACCGAAGGCGTGCTGATCGTGCGCGGCCGGTCGTGGGGCGCCTGGCGCTGGCCCGCCCTCGGTCTGACGCTGGCGATCTCGGTGCTGGTCAACGCCCTCATCCCGGTGGCCGAGGTGCCGGGCTATGCGAACTGGCCGATCGACGCCATCGGCTGGATCGCCGTCATCCTGCTGGTCGACCACCACCTGGGCGTGCTGCTGGCCGTGCTGGCGGCGCACTTCGCCACCAACTTCGTGCACCTCGCCCTCGGCGGCGACCTGACACCGCTGGTGCTGATCAACGTCGGCACGGACGTCGTGACGATCGGCGCGTTCCAGGTCACCGCCGGCGCGGCGACGTGGATGTGCCGGTACGCCGCGCGAACCGCCGCCCGCGCGACTGAGGCGGAGGCGGCGGTGCGGGCGTCCGAGGCGATTGCGGCACGCCTGCACGAAGACCGTCGCCGGCGCTCGCTGGAACTGGACGCCGAGGTGCGGCCGCTGCTCACGGGCCTGGCCGACGGCTCGCGCGACCCGGCGGCCGACCAGACCCGCCGCGACTGCGCCATCGCCGCCGCCCGCATGCGGCGGCTGTTCGCCGAGGGCGACGACGTCGACGACCACCTGCTGCACGAGCTCAAGGCGTGCGTGGACATGGCCGAGCGGCGGGGAGTCCTGGTCGACCTGTCGACGCAGGGCAGCTGGCCCGGGCTCTCCCTGGCCGTGCGGCGAGGGTTGACCGAGGCGCCGGTGCGGGTACTGAGCACCGCACGGAATTGGGCGCGCGTTACGGTTCTGGGCACAGATTCGGGCGTATCGGTCAGCGTGGTCGCCGACGGTGACGCGGCGGGCATTCCCGCGCGGGCCGACGGCGCCGTGATGATCACCACCGTTGAGGACGAGGACCGCCTGTGGGTGAAAGCGACGTGGCAGAGCTGATTACCGCGATGATCATCGACGACCACCCCGCGATCACGGCCGGGGTGAAGGCGTGGTGCGCGGCCGCCACACCCCCGGTCGAGCTGATCGACGCCGACGGCCGGATCGGCCGGGCCTGGACCGAGCCCGGCGCCTCGGCGCGGGTGGTGATCTTCGACCTCCAACTCGGCGGGCCGCCGGCCTTCCGCGAGCTGGAGCGGCTGGTCGACGCCGGCCGGCAGGTGATCGTCTACTCCCAGCGCTCCGACCGCGACACCGTGCTGACCTGCCTCGACCTCGGCGTGTTCACCTATCTCACCAAGGCCGAGGGGCCCGACCACCTGATCCCGGCGATCCGGGCCGCCGCCGCGGACCTGCCCTACACGTCGCCGTCGCTGGGCGGCGCGATCAGCACCGACCGCCGGCCCAGCCGCCCGCAGCTGTCCGAGCGGGAGATGGAGACGCTGGTCGCGTGGTTCGAGTCCGACTCGAAGCGTCTGGTGGCCGGCAAACTCGGCGTGTCGATCAAAACCGTGGAGACCTACATCGACCGGGTGCGGATCAAGTACGCCAACACCGGCCGGCCCGCCCGGACCAAGGCGGCGTTGGTGGAGCGGGCCATTCAGGACGGGCTGATCGGCATGGAGGACCTCACCGGCTGACCTTGCTCCGGCGGCGCGGCAAGGCCTTGGCCACCTTGGCGAACGGCAGCTCGTCGGCCAGCTCCTCCGGCGCGCTCAGCCGCCACGCCTCGTACACCAGCTCGGCCAGCTCGTCGGCCTCGACGCCGTCCAGGTACACCACGACCCAGCCGAAGCCGCCCGAGGTGTACTGCTCCTCGAACACCTCGGGACGTTCGGACACCAGCGCCTGCTGCTCGGTGATGGTCTGCTTCAGGCCGACGGTCTCGGTCCGCGGCCAGTAGTAGCCGAACCGCTTGCCGCGCACGCTGAACGAGGTCCAGTCGTGCGCCTGCGAGCTCTCCACCTCGGCGAGCGCGTCCACGACCCGGTGGAACACGGCGCTGCTGACTCCCATTCGTCGGAGTCTACGCAGGGGGCCCGACAGCCGAAGCCCCCGCGAGTCCCGCTCAGCGTCACACCGAAAGGGCGAATCCGTTTCGTGCTTTCGGTATGACGCTAGCCGGGACTCGCGGGGGTGTCTGAACCGGTTTCATGGGTGTCCGAGAGCGGGACTCGCGGTGGGTCAGGGGGCGAGGTTGAATTCGCGGAGGGCGTTGGTGCGGCCGATCTTGTGGCGGTCGGTCTCGCTGATGGCGGCCGAGTCGAACCAGCGGGCGGCGTGGTCGACGTTCTCGAAGGGCCAGTCGGTGGAGAACAGGATCCGGTCCGAGCCGAGGGCCATGACGGCCGACACCAGGGTCTGGGTGGTGAAGTTGCCGGACGTGGTGATCAGGAAGTTGGCCAGGAAGTAGTCGGCCACCGCCCGCCGCGCCCGGTAGCCCGGCGCCCGCCGGCCGTGCCAGGCGTTGTGGTTGTCCAGCCGCCACAGGCCATAGGGCAGGTTCTCGCCCAGGTGCCCCAGCACGATCCGCACGCCGGGATGGGCGTCGAACAGGCCGGAGCCGATGAGCCGCAAGGCGTGCACGGCCGTCTCGTGGCCGAAGGCCCAGGCCGGGCCGAGCAGCCACTGGTGCTCCCCGTACACCCGGGCGTCCCGCGGCAGCGGATTGCGCGGGTGCAGGTAGAACGGCACGCCCAGGCGCTCGACCTCGGCCCAGAACGGCCGGTAGCCGTCGGTGTCGTAGTGAGTGGTGGAGCCGTCCTCGTCGATCTCGGAGAAGCCGTTCACCAGCGCGCCGACGAAGCCGAGGTCGACAACCGCGCGCCGCAACTCCTCGGCAGCCGCCTCTGGATCCTGCATCGGCAGGGCCGCGAAGCCACGGAACCGGTCCGGCCGTTTCGCGACCTCTTCGGCCAGGAAGTCGTTGGCCCGGCGAGCGAGGTCCACGGCCTTGGCGGTGTGCGGAACGGCCTGCACCGCCGGCGAGTTCAGCGACAGCAGCATCAGCTCCACGCCGTTCTCGTCCATCTCGCGCACCCGCCGGTCCTGGATGTCCAGCAGCCGGGACCGCAGCTCCGGCCAGGACTCCGCCGGCGCGTACGGCTGCGAGTCGCCGATCGTCTCCTCGGTCGCGAAGTGCTCCTCAAGCGCGATCTTCCCCAGCACGGTCGTTCTCCTCTTCTCGGCGCGTGGTCGGATCAGACGGAAACGCGGTCCTCGATGAGCTGGCGGCGGACCCGTCCCGGGTTGTAGAGGGCGGCGATGTGCGCGCCGAAGATCAGGTGCCACAGCCACACCGCGAACGGGAACTGCCAGCCGTGGCCGAACGAGAGGATGCCGAAGCCCTTGCCCGGGGCGTAGACGAACGGCACCAGCAGCGTGATCGCGATCAGCGTCAGGATCGTGCAGAACACCTGCGCCTTCAGGAAGTTGCCGGCCTCGGTGTCCCGGAACGGCAGCCCCGGGTGGGCCAGGAAGGCGAACACCAGCGTGAACGCCATGCCGTCCAGGTAGTGCATGAACTGCCCCACCGCGTACGAGGCCGCCGTGCCCTCCGGTGTGTTCGGCGCCGCCACGATGCCGTTGTGCAGTGGCCAGGGCAGCTCCGGCAGCCCGATCGCCGGCATGAAGTAGCCCAGCGTGGTCGCCATCTGGGTGGCGACGAACCCGACTACCAGCACCGACGCCACCGGGTGCCGGGCACACCAGCGGAACCACACCTTGTCGGCCCGCGCCTCCGGCACCGGCTCGACGGACACCTCGACGACGCTCGTGGACATGACCGTTCCTCCCGCCGTTGGGATTCACCAATGTGGAGCGAGCTTACGAGTAGTGAATCCCGCTGTCGAGACCCGCCCGCTGCTCGATTCGAGTGACCCACCCCCGACGGCCCTGCCGCCGCCCCCGCTTAGCGAAGGCAAACGTCACATGCGCTCCGCACTTGCCTCCAGGCGCCACCTGGGGAGCGCATGTGGCGAAAAGGAGGGGGTGGCGGGAGGGGGTGCCGAGCGCGCGGCGGAAAAGGCGAGGAGGCGGTGGCGGGGGAGAGGTGCGCGCGGCGGAAGGGGGAGTGGGGGAGAGGTGTGGAGCGCGCACGAAAGGGTCGCGGCCAGCCCGCGGCGGAAGGGGAGTGGGGGAGAGGTGTGGAGCGGGCACGAAAGGGTTGCGGCCGGCGCGCGGAGGTAAAGGCGGTGGAGGCGGGAAGGCGTGGAGCGCGCGGCGGTGAAGGTGTCAAGGCGTGGAGGGCGCGGGCAGGGGCTAGGCGGCGCCGCCGAGTTCGGCGGACATGCGGGTGGTGGTCTCGACCAGGTCGGCGGTGACCGCCGACAGCTCCGAGGCGTCGGTGCGGGACGGCAGGGCCAAGGCCACGGCCAGGGGCAGCGACGCCGTCAGGACTGGGGCGGCGACGGAGGTGACGCCGGGGATCATGGCCTCGCTGGTGTGGGCGAATCCGTGGTCGAGGACGGCCTGCCGGGCGGCGGCCACGCCGGCGGGGTCGTGGTCGCCCAGGAGGGGAGCGGTCAGCGCCGAAGGCAGGTGGGCGAGGAAGACGAGACCCACCGACGACGTGGTCAGGGGCATGGTGGCGCCGATGCGGATGGTGATGGGCAGCGGATGGACGCCGTACTCCCAACGCACGAGCACGGGACCGTGATCACCCCACACGGCTAGGTTGACGGCATGAGAGGTGCGGTCGCGCAGCGACGGCAGGTACTCGGAGGCGAGGCCGACCTCGTCCATGCGGCGCAGGGACTCGACGCCGAGGCGGCGGGCGGCGGGGCCGAGGTCGTAGAGGCCGGAGCTGCGGGCCTGGGCGACGAGCCCGGCGCGGCTGAGGCTGACCAGGTAACGATGGGCCTTGCTGGTCGCCATGTCGCAGGCGGCGGCGATCTGGGTCAGGCTCATCGGCCCCCGCCCCCGCTCGATGGCGTCGAGCACGGTCATCGCGATCTCGACGGACTGGATGCCCTGGCGGTCGTCCGCGCCGGATTGTGCTGCCACGCGAGCACTATAGGGCGGCCTCGAAGCGTCTACAGTGGACGGTCGGGGCAACCGTCTAGCACATCTAGACGATATGAGACCGTCTAGCTACTCTAGACGGCATGGATCCGAACAACCCGGTCGTGCAGCTGTGCGGCCAAGGCATGCAGGCCGAGGCGCAGGGCCGGGCGGACGAGGCGCGGGAGCTGTTCCACCAGGCCTGGGCGGTGGCGACGGACGACTTCGAGGCCTGCGTGGCGGCGCACTACGTGGCCCGCCACCAGGACACGCCCGAAGGTGTCCTGCACTGGAACACGGTCTGCCTGGAACGGGCCGATCGGGTCGGCGACGAGCGGGTGACCGGCTTCTATCCGTCGATGCACCTGAACCTGGCCCGAGCGAACGAAGAGCTGGGCAACGCGGACAAGGCCCGCGAGCACTACCAGCGGGCGGCGGACTGCGGCGACGACGCGCTGTCCGGGCCGTATCGGGACGGGATCCGCTACGCGGTGGCCAAGGGGCTGCGGTCGACGTCCGAGTCGGAAGCGCTCAGGGAACTGCTGGCCAAGCTGTGTGCCCGGGCCGATCTGACGGCGCTGGGCCTGCTGCTGCCGTCGTACCTGGGCGACCTCGGCGGCGCGCAGGACCGGGTGGCGCTGCTGACGGCGTTGCAGATGGTGCACGCGGGCCGCTCGCTGCCCGAAGACGAGCAGGCGATCCTCGGACGGGCGATCACCGAGGTCACGGCGTCCGCAAAGGACTGAGCGGGGCCGACATGGCGGAGTTGCGACGTGTCGTGGTTCGGACACGCCGGCCCGGTGACAAAGCGCCGTCGACTGGCCAATCCTGGGCAGATGCATCGATTCCTGGGACGAGCACTGCTCGCGATGGGGCTCTCCGTGGCGCTGGCCGTGCCGGCGACCGCGGCGAAGGCCCCGTCATGGCTGTCGATGGGCCCGAACGCCAGCGGCGGCTATCTGGCGTTCACACCGGCGGCGCCGTCGAGACTCTACGTCCTGCCGGACGGGGCCCGCGCGGTCTTCCGCAGCGACGACCACGGCGTCACCTGGGCGCCGCCGACCCCGTTCGCGTCGGGCGTGAGCGGCACGCACCTGGCGGCGGATCCTCGTGACGCCAACGTGGTCTACGTGGCGGCGAGCCAGCTGGGCGGCGGTCAGGGCCACATCTACCGCAGCACCGACGGCGCGAAGACGTTCCGGCCGGTGCTGAACGACAAGGCCGACATCACCGACGTCACGGTGCTGGGCCGCCGGGTCTACGCCGCCGGGGTGTCCGGTGTGTTCAGCAGCGACGACCGTGGCGCGCACTGGGCATTGCTGCCGGGTTCGCCGGCCGGCGCCAAGCGGCTGGTCGCGGATGGCACTGCGCTGTTCGTCGGCACGGACAACGCCGTGTTCCGCATCGAAGGGTCCAAGACGACGAAGCTGCCCGTGCCGGGCGACATCTTCGTGGAGCACCTGGGCGCCCACGGCCAGCTCGTGGTGGCGTCGCAGGAACGGGACGGCAGCGCGGTGATCTCCACCGACGGCGGCCGGAGCTAGCGGGGGATGACCGGTCCGTGGGGCACGGACTGGGTGAGCTTCCTCGGCGTCACGCCGAGCGGCGACATCCAGGCGCAGACGCTGGAGCCGTCGCCGGACGGCCCGAACGCCGGCAAGAACACCTGGGTCAGCCACGACAACGGCCGGCACTGGACGTCCGAGCCGAAGGCGCTGCCGACCCTGGACCTGTACGCGGACCTGGGCAGCTTCCCGGACCGCCCGCACGAGCTGGTGATCAGCGCGGCCGCCGGCATCTACACCACCACCGACTCGGCCCGGTTCCGCCGCATCGGCGTGCCGGCCGTGAGCGTCGGCGCGATGGCGATCTCCGGGTCGTCGCTGGTCGCCGGCACTTCGGTGGACAGCTACCGCTCGACGAGTTCGATGGCCGCGAAACCCCCGACCGGCTACCAGGACTGGGGTTGGACGGGCAAGGCGCCGGCGACGATCGGCAACGTGATCGGCGGAGTGGCGGCGCTGCCGGGCAAGGATGTTGTGCGGGTGCGCATCGGCTTCTGTCCCGACGAGTGCATCTGGCTGGAACGGTCGCACGACAACGGAACCAGCTGGCAGCAGCAGACCAGCCCGGTGCCGGGGTCGTCGCGGTCGATCGCCGTGGATCCCGGCGACCCGAACAAGCTCTACATCGCCACCTACCTCACCGGCGCCAGCCTGTACACCAGCACGGACGGCGGCAAAACCCTGACGCCGCAAGCATATGACGGTGCCGAGGGCGCCTGGGCCGTGGCGGCCGGAGCTGGCAACGAGGTGTGGATCGCCACGCCCAAGGGTCTCTTCCGCAGCACCGATTCCGGCGTGACCGCGACCAAGGTCCTCGACGGCAACGTGAAGAACGTCGCCGTGACCGGCCGGCAGGTCGTCGCGGTGGGCGACGGCCTGGTCAAGATCAGCCGTGACGGCGGCAAGACTTTCGCCGCTGCGCAAGGGGTTCCTGCCGCCGACTACGATGCCGTCACCGTCGGGACGGACGGATCCCTTTACGTGGGATCGAGTTCCGGCCTGTTCCACGGCGACGGCCAGCACTGGACCGAGCTGACCGGCCTGCCCGACCACGAGGTCCGGTCGCTGCTGGCCACCCGGGACTGGCTGTTCGTCGGCACGGGCAGCAGCGGCGTTTACCGCCTGGCAGTGCGCTGATCGGACGCCGCCGGGCTCGCCACGGGCCCGGCGGCGCCGTCCAACCAGCCGAGTTTGCCGATCTGCCACGACAGCTGCATCCGATTGCGGACATCGACCCGGCGCATCAGGTCCTGCACCCGCCGCTGCACGGTCCGCTGGCTGACCTGGAGCTGCGTGGCGATGGACTTGTCGCTGACGCCGCCGATGAGCAGCGAAAGCAGCCGCGCCTCGTCGGCGGTGAGCGGACCGCCGTTGCCGTCGATGTGCACTGGCGCGGCTCGGTTCCAGTAGTTCTCGAACAGGGCGATGAGCGCCGTCAGCAGACTCGTGCCCTCCACCAGGGCGGCGGTCGGCTCGCCATCGGCCTCGTCGCCGAGCGGGCACAGCGCCACCTTGCGATCGGCGATGGCCAGCCGGACCGGCACCGTGTCCACGGTCCGTGCCTGCTCGCCGGCTCGGATGCCGTCGGCCAGGCCTTTGAGCGCACCGGGTTCCCCGAGCAGAGCCGACTCGTAGACGACCTGGTAGCGCACGCCGCGGGCGAGGGCCCGGAACTCCTCCTCGTTCTCCGCCGACGTCATGGCGATGGGGTTCGTGCGGCAGAACCAGAGCATCTCGGTGCGGGCCTCGCGCTGGAGCTGCATCGCCTGCTGCCGGATCGCCTCCGCGCCGGTCAGCACCTCTACCAGCTGCGTGGAATCCCGCCGCCGCACGTCCTTGCGGTACTGCTCCGCCAGCTGGCCGACGGCGGCCCGCGCCCGTTCCAGCTCGGCCTGGCCGTGCACGAGCAGCGGGCCGAGGGCGACGTCCGGCGGCGCTGGCACGTAGTGGCCGCCGACCCGGCTGATCAGGCCCTTGTCCAGCAGATCGTCGAGCAGCGGGGATAACGCCGACGGCGTTATGTCGAGCTGTGTGGCGATCTCCGACGGCCCCGCCCGGTGTCCGAGGACAACCGCCCGGTACACCCGTTCCTCGGCCGTGGTCAGGCCCAACGCCTCCAGCATTCGGCCAGGATAATCAGGCCACCGACCGGATCGCGCCGCCGTCCACGCGCAGCGTCGCGCCGCTGACGTAGTCGGCGTACGGGCTGCAGAGGTAGGCCACCGCGCCGGCGATCTCCTCGGGCCGCCCGTACCGGCCGATGTCGTTGGGCACGAAGTCGCGGACCGAGTTGGCCTCGATCTCCGCCCACTCGGAACCCCAGCTATGGCTGGGCGCGAGGCCGATGAGCAGCTCCCGCGTCGCCTCGGCCAGTATCGCGCCCGGGGCGACGACATTGGACGTCACGCCGGTGCCCGCCAGCTCCCGGGCCAGCGAGACCGCGAGGTTGTGCCGGGCGGCGAGGGTGGCGTTGTAGTGCGGCTGCATGGCCATCGGCTGCACGGCCAGGCCGCCGCCGATCTGGATCACCCGGCCCCAGCCGCGGGCCGTCATGCCCGGCACCAGGCGGTGGATCATGCGGATCCCGGCCACCACGTTCACGTTGTACGTGTCCTGCCACCGTTGCGGGGTCGACTCGTGCCAGCCGACGGTGTCGTAGGCGCCGGCGTTGTTCACCAGCACGTCGATCTCCCCGGCCGCCTCGGCCACCGCGTCCGCGCCGGCATCCGTGGCCAGGTCGCCGAGCGCGACCGACGCCCCGATCTCCCGTGCCACGGCCTCGGTGCGCTGCCGGTCGCGCCCGTGCACGACCACCTCGGCGCCTTCTTCGGCCAGCAGCCGGGCGATCGCCTCGCCCAGCCCCGAGCTCGATCCCGTCACCAGCGCTCGACGGCTCTTCAGCTTCAGATCCATGATTACTCCCGATGGTGTCTACACCCGTAGACTTGAGCATAGTCTACACTCGTAGACATGGTTCATCGGCGGGATGCGGCGGCAACGCGGGAGGCGATCCTGCGGGCCGGGGTGGAGGCCTTCACCCGGTCCGGGTACGACGGCGTCGGCGTGCGGGAGATCGCCGCGTCGGCCGGCGTGACGGCGATGCTCGTGAACCGCTACTTCGGTTCCAAGGAGGGGCTGTTCGCCGAGGTCGTGGACGTGTCCGTGGCCGAGCGGACCGTGCTGGGCAGCGACCCTCGCACCCTGGCCCGGGACATCGCCTCGGCCCTGGTGCGCCGCACCGCCCCCGAGGCCGACACCCTCGACCCCTTCTTGCTGGCGCTGCGCTCGGCCGCCAACCCCCGCGCCGCCGAGATTCTCCGTGCCGGCATCGAGAAGCACGTGGAGAAACACGCGTTGGAGGTCTCTGGAGCCCCTCGTCCCAACGTGGCCATCGCACTGGCGTTGATCAACGGCTTCTGGTTGATGCGCAAGGTGATCGGCAGCACCGCCCTCAACGAGGCCGACGAGCCCACCCTCGCCGAAACCCTGCAACAACTGTTCCAGATCCTGCTGAGCACCCCCGCGAGTCCCGCTTAGCGTCACACCGAAAGCACGAAACCGTTTCACGCATTCGGTGTGACTGTGGGCGGGACTCGCGGGGGTGAACGGGTTAGTTCGAGCCGTAGAGGGCCAGCTCGCTGACGGCCATCTGGCCGCCGGCCTGGCCGCCGTCGTCGGGGCGGTCGGCGACGACCTTGATGTAGCGGGCCTTGACGGGCTGGTCGAGGCCCACGCCGGTGACGCCGCCGGCGGCGTCGACGCGGCGGGCGACGGTCCAGAAGGTGGAGCCGTCGAGGGAGACGTCGATGTGGAACCGGGTGGCGAACTTGTCGGCCGGCATGGTCAGGGCCACGACGTCGACGGACTGGGCCTTCTGCAGGTCCACCTGGTACGACCAGCGGTAGCGCTGCGTGGCCTGGGTCCAGGTGTCGGGGTTGCCGTCGGTGCCCAGGGCGGGGGTGGAGTTGGGCTGCATGAGGGCCTGGGTGCCGTCGATGAAGTAGGCCTGGGCGGGCTTGTTCAAGGCGGCGTTGTCGGGGCCGGCGGCGCAGGCGGCGAAGGCGCCGACCTCGCTGATGGCCATCTGGTCGCCGCGCTGGCCGCCGTCGTCGGGCTTCTCGGTGACGATGCGCAGGTACCGGGCGGTCACGGGAGTGGCGAAGTCGACCGGGACGGTGCCCCAACCGCTGCCGTGCACGGAACCGACGGTGGTCCACGCCGTGCCGTCGGTGGAGGCGTCGACGTGGAAATCGGTGGCGAAGTGCGGCTGCGGCATGCCGACCGTCACGTAGCCCAGGGACTGCGACTTCTGTAGGTCGACCACGAGCTGCCACTTGAACTGCCCGCTGGCCTGGACGTAGGTGGCGGGATTTCCGTCCGTGGCATAGGAAAGCTGCGACTCGGGCTGGAGCTGTGCGGTGCTGCCGTCGAGGAACTGAGCCTGCACGGGCTTGCCGGCGGCCAGGTTCTTCGGTGCGGTGCCGGCCGGGGCCGTGGTCAGGGACTTGTACTGCGCCTCAAGGCCGGCGTTGGCCAGCAGCGAGGCGGGCACGCCGGTGCCGTCGAACGACACCTGGTGGTTGTTGGCCAGTGTCAGGTCGGTCGGGTCGCCGGCCGGGAAGTCGGGAGTGGTGTGCTCGTAGTAGTTGTCGGTGAACAGGAAGTCCCCGTACGGGTTGTTGGCTTCCTTGCTGCCGCCGAACGAGTTGGTGTCGTTGCCGAACTCGGCGTTGCCGGTCTCGGTGATGTGCCAGCTGCCGCCGTCGGTGTAGATGGAGTGGCCGAAGCCGGCGCCGTTGCGCACCACGTTCCCGCTGATCAGCAGGCCGTTGGCCAACGTGGTGCCCTCCTGCCCGACCACGTAGATGCCGCCGCCGTCGATGTGCGTCTGGAGGTGGTCGAAGATCAGGTTGTTGGTGATCTTGTTGCCCTCGGTCCTGGTGCCGGGGTTCCAACCCCAGCCCCACGCCGAGCTGATGCCGCTGTAGGGCACGTCGTTGACCTGGTTGTGGGTCACGGTGTCGTACCGGGTGTAGCCCTGGAAGATGCCGACGCCGCCGGTGTACTCGACGGCCACGTGGTGCACCCAGTTGTCGGCGATGGTGTTGTTCGCCGGGATCACGTTGAGGTCGGCGGGAGTGGCGTCGGCACCGTTGCCGATCTCGATGCCGTTGGACGAGATGTCGGTGAACACGTTGCCGGTGATCGACGAGTTGTGCACGTACTGGCCCAACTGGAGGCCGGCCGCGCCCAGGTGCTGGAAGGCGTCACCCTGGATGGACAGGCCGTCGGTGTGGTCGAACACCACGTTGCCCGGTGTCATGGTCCAGTTTCCGTACGGACAGGTGCCGGGATTGGTCTGCGAGAACCGGTTGCACGAGCCCTGCCGGTCCCAGGCGCTCGGGCCGGTGAGACGCATGTTGGCCTGCACCTCGGAGAAGCCGTCGGGGCCGCTGGACTCGGTCCACCCTCCATACTGGACTGTGATGCCCTTGAGGCTCAGTCCGCGCAACGGGTTCGACACCGAGCCGGTGCCGGAGACCACGGTCTGCAGGCGCGGGATCTCGACGTCGGCGGCCCGCAGGTCCTGGCCCTCACGCGGCATGTAGTACAGCGTGTGCGACGGCTTGTCCAGGTAGAACTCGCCCGGGTTGTCGAGCAGCTCCTTGGCGTTCTCCACATAGGACGGCTGGTCGATGTTGACGCCGTAGGGCTTCTTGGTGGAGTTGTCGAAGCACGGCTGCTTCATCGTCACCGTGGTGCCGGCCACCGAGGCGACGCCGCAGCGCACCTCGGTCCAGCTGACCTCGTAGACGAACTCGATGTCCGACGGGTTGTGCCAGCCGGCGATCGTGGTGGTGGAGGTGGTGTAGCCGGTGGCGGTGCGGCTGAAGCCGGTCGGGTTCGGCCCGGAGGCGCGATTGGCCCGCACGCCGTCCACGTACAGCTGCCGCGTGTCGGTGCCGGCCGGCACATTCGCCGACCAGATGCCGCCCGTGCCCTGCTTCCAGCCGTTGACCTGCTGGCCGCCGCTGATCACCGGGTGCGCGCCCGGCGCGGCCTGGTAGGTCACGGTGTGCCCGCCGGTCGCGGAGTCGCCCGCGGCGGCGTCGAAGCTGAACGTCTTGTCCAGCCGGTAGGTTCCGTCGGCCAGCACCACCGTGATGTCGGACGACATCGACGGCGAGGCCTTGCGGACCTTGCCCTGGGCGGTGAGCAGCGAGCAGGGGGTGGCGGCCGTGCAGGCCGAGCCCTGGCCGCCCGGGGCGGCGTAGAAGGTCGTGCTCGATGCCGCAACAGCGTCCGATGTGGACACGGCGACCGCGCCGGCCGCCATGAGCACGGCTAAGGCCGCGCCCAGAAAACGGTGGTGCATGGACACTCCCGAGACGTCGTTGGTCGAGAAGGGACGGTCATTCCTTGGTGGCCCCGGCGAGCATCCCCGACACGAGGGTGCGCTGGGAGAACAGGAACAGCACCAGCACCGGCAGCACGGCGATGATGATCGCCAGTGCCAGCTCGGGGCTGGTGATGTTCAGGCCGGCGCCGGCGACCGGGTTGAACGACGGCGTCGACGACAGCAGCTGGTTGAGCCCCACCTGGATCGGGAACCCGTCGCTGTTGGGCAGCACCAGGTAGGGCAGGAAGAAGTTGTTCCAGTTGCCGACGAAGCTGAAGAACGCCACCAGGCCGACGACCGGCGTGGCCAGCGGCAGCGCGATCCGGGTGAAGATCTGCCACTCGGTGGCCCCGTCCAGCCGCGCCGCCGACAGCAGCTCCCGCGGCAGGCTGGTGGCGAAGTAGATGTACACCAGGTACACCCCGAACGGGTAGAACGAGAACGGCAGGATGATCGACCACGCGGTGCCGATCAGGTGCACCAGGTTCAGCTCCAGGAACACCGGCAGCACCAGCGCGGCCGACGGCATGATCATGACGATCAGAGTCACCGTGAGCAGCAGCTTGCGGCCGCGGAACTTGGTCAGCGCCAACGCATAGCCGGCGGGAATGCTGGTGATCAGCGTGACGATCAACGCACCGACCGCGTACACCGCGGAGTTGCGCAGCCACACGAACAGCACGCCGTCCTGGAAGCTGGTCAGGTGCTGCCAGGCCACGCCGATGTTGGCGAACGACCCGAACGACAGCGGCGACTCGCCGGCCAGATCCGCCGCCGCCTTGGTCGGCGCGAGCAGCAGCCACAGCGCCGGCAGCACGAAGAACACCAGCAGCACCACCAGAACCAGCGCCACCAGGGTCAGTCCGACCACACGTTTCATGACTCATCCACCTTGAACAGCCCAGACCGCGTGACCAGCAGCCCGGCCCCGGCCAGGCCGATCACCAGCAGCACCAGGGAGATCGCGGCGGCCCCGTTGAAGTCGCCGTGCTGGAACGCGTACGAGTAGGCCAGCTGGTTGGGCGACCAGGTCGGGCTGACCCGGCCCAGCGACGCCGTCTGCAGCAGCTGCGGCTCCACGAACAGCTGGGTGCCGGCGGCGAAGGCCAGGATCACCATGTAGACGATCCACTTGCGGATCATCGGGATCTGGATGTGCAGCGCCATCCGCCACGGCCCGGCGCCGTCCATCCGGGCCGCCTCCAGCACCTCCTGCGGGATGTTGTTCAGCGCTCCGTACATCACCACGATCCAGCCGCCCGCGCCGGTCCAGAACGCGATCAGCGCGAAGATCAGCGACAGGTGGCCGGGGGCCAGCACCTCGGCGAAGGTGGTGAGCCCCAACGAGCTGAGCAGCCAGTTGACCGGGCTGACCGACGGGTCGAGCATGAACAGCCACACCAGCACGCTGGCCACGCCGGCGAGCGCGCCCGGGATGTAGTACAGGAACCGCAGGGCCGCCGACACCGGCGCCGGCATCCGGCTGCGCAGCACGATCGCCATGCCGACCGTCAGCACCACGATGAGCAGCAGCCAGAACACCAGGTACACCAGGATGTTGCCGAACGCCGGCCAGAACCGGTAGTCCTGGATCACCCGGAGGAACTGGTTCAGCCCGGTGAACTGCCCGCGCACGTTGGTGAAGGCCAGGTACACCGCGTACAGCGTCGGCAGCACGCCGAAGGCCAGCAGCAGCACCACATATCCGCTGACGAACAGCGGGCCGGAGAGGCCGCCCTCCCGGGCTCGCCGCACCATGGCGCGGCGAGCCGGGACGACGACCGGAGTGTCGAGAGCTGTCACTTCGTGGTCACCGTGTATCCGACAGACTTGGCCTCGCTGGCGATCTCGCTCTGCCAGGCGGGAAGCGTCTCGGTCAGCGTCTTGCCGGCAGTCACCGCGGGCAGCACGATGCTGGACCACGCCGTGGCGTCGCTGAACTTCGTGTTGCCCCAACCGGTCCACACCTCGTTGGCGGCGTGCTGGAACGGGCCGGACACGTCGGTGGCGAAGTAGTCCTTGTTGGCCGGGTTGGCCAGCCAGGCCTTGGCTCCGGGGGAGTAGGCCGGATAGGTCGGCGCCGCCTTGAGGTTGTCGTCGGAGGTGGTCAGCCAGGTCGTCAGCGCGGCCGCGGCCTTGAGGTTCTTGCTGTGCGAGGACACCATCCACACGCCGCCGCCGACGTTGCCGGTGAACGTCTGCGACTCACCCTGCCACTTCAGCGGGGCCGCGGCGGCGATCTGCCCGGCCGGAGTCTTGAAGGCCGAGTTGAACAGGTACTGGCCGTACCAGGACGGGCCATAGGCCATCAACACCTTGCTGCCGTAGTCCTTGGCGAAGCCCTGCCCGAAGAACCCCTGCTTGCTCACGGATCCGGCCTTGATCAGATCGTCCAGCAGGCCGGCCATCTTGGTGCAGTGCGGATCCTGGAGGTCGGACCGCAGCGTCTTGGCGTCGGTCAGCTGCTGGGCCGGGCACTGCGCGGACCAGAAGTACGACTCGTGCGAGTTGGTGTCGCCGATCGCCCCGACCAGGTAGCCCGGGTGCTCCTTGGCCACCTTCTCGCCCAGCGCCTGGTATTCCTCCCACGTCGTGGGCACCTGGTAGCCGAACTGGTCCAGCAGGGACTTGTTGTACCAGAGCACGACCTGGGCGATGTCGTTGCGCTCGCAGTAGGTGTGGCCGTTGTACTGGCACGGGGCCAGCGAGCCGGTGGCGAAGTTCTTCAGCGTGTCGGCCGGCACCAGGCCTTCGTCGACAGGCGCAGCGAACGCCTGCGCGCTCGGGCTCGTCGGCTGGGAAGCCCACGTGACATCGGTCGGCGACGCGAAAACCGCGTCGGGCCAACCACTTCCGGTTCTGTCGAACAGCTGTACCTTGGTCTGGAGATAGGTGGAGCCGTCGGCCGAACCGTCGTAGGTGACGATGTCCATCGGCACGGTCGGGTTGGCCTTCTGGTAGGCCTGCACCGAGGGCAGCCGTGTGGAGTCGGTCCACACGGTGATCTTGGCGTTGGCGTCCTGGGGCTGGGGCGTGAAGCTCGCCGCGGTGGTTTCGGTGGCGGCGTTGGGATCCGCGCTGGCGCAGGCGCCGGCGAGCACGCCGGTGGCGAGCACGGCCGTGAGTGCGTGGACGAGGCGGCGCTGGGATGACTTCATTGTCGGTCCTTCGGGGCGGGGTGGAAAACGATCAGGCGGCGCGCTCCACGTACGGCGACAGGGTGGCGCCGTAGCCGAATTCGGCGGGCAGCGCGATGCCGGGCGAAGTCGGGGCGTGGACGAGCCCCTCGGCGTCCACGTGGCGTTCCCGCCGGACGGACGTCGACGTCACCAGCGACTCGTAGTACGTGGTGTTCGGGATGGCCATGCACAGGTGGTGGTTCGGGATGTCCGAGCCGTGCACCTCCGCGCGCAGCCGATAGGCGTCGGCCAGGTGCGCGGTCCGCATGGCGCCGGTGATTCCGCCGCGCAACGTCGTGCCGGTGCGGACACCGAACGTGGCGGCCCCGGCGGCGATGAAGTCGCCGGAGTTCATGTGGGCGCCGTCCGAGGTCTCGGCCACCAGCAGTGGGACCAGGACCTGTCGGGCCAGCTGCCGGTAGGCCGTGATGCTGAACTCCCGCATCGGTTCCTCGTACCAGAGGTAGTCGGCCTCGGTCAGCGCCTGTCCTAAGTAGACGGCGTCGGGCAGGTCGAATCCGGCCGATCCGTCGTACATCAGCGGCACCTCACGGCCGACGTGTTCCCGCAGCGCCAGGCACAGCGCGGCGTCACGGCGGGCGTCGCCCCAGGCGTGCAGCTTGATGCCGCGGTAGCCGAGCTTGAGGCACTGGTCGGCGACGTCGAGGAATTCCTCGGTGCTGTCGAAGGTGGACGTCGAGGCGTAGGCCGGGATCGAGTTGCGGTAGCCGCCGAGCACCTGCCACACCGGCTGGTCGTACAGGCGGCCGGCGAGGTCCCAGAGCGCGATGTCCACCAGCCCCAGCGCGGGCAGCGGCAGCTCGTGGATGCGGTCCAGCTCCCACATGCGGTGCCAGATCCACTCGCGCCGCAAGGGATCCTGGCCGATCAGCTCATCGCGGAACACCCGGTCCACCAGGTCGTCCAGCAGCACGCCCGCGCCGGGCCGGGCGAACAGGGCGACGCCCTCGACGCCCTCGTCGGTGCCGATGCGCAGCACCGCGCCGTCGCCCTTGGCCGGGCTGCCGGCGAGGCCGTCGCGCCAGTGGAAGGGCGGATCCGTCGGCGGGACCTGGATCCGGTGTGATTCGACGTGCGTGATCTTCAATGTCTGTCCAGTGTGGAGTGTTTCGGGCAGGGGGCATCGCCACACCGCGGCCACGGCGTGGTCGTTCTGGCGTTGTCAGGTCAGTCGTCCATCTTGAACATCCGGTTGCGGATCTTGCGTTCGAACTGGCGCTGCGTGGTGTCGATGTGGGCGGCCATCAGCTGCACCGCCCGGTCCGGGTCGCCTTCGGCGATGGCCTCGGCAATCGCCACGTGCTGCCGGCCGGCCACCTCCAGGGAGCCCGGCACGTCGCCGTGGAAGAGCAGGGTGTCGGTCTGGAGGGCGAAGCGGCGGACGTTCACCACGTCGGCCTGGAGGAAGATGTTGTCGGCGGCGATCGCCACCGCGTCGTGGAACCGCTTGTCCGCGTCCGCGAACTCCTGGGCCCGCTGCTCCGCGCCCGCCGTCAGCGATTCCTCGGCGGTCTCGCGGATCTTGCGCACCTGGATCGGCGTGGCCAGCGAGGCCGCCCGGCGGGCCGTCTCCGTCTCGATCAGCCGGCGGAAGTCCAGCAGCATCGACACGTGCGCCATGTCCGTCGGCTGGAAGTGGGCCAGCTCCTCTTGCGCCGCCGTCTTGTCCGCCGCCACGAAGATGCCAGCCCCGCGCCGGACGTTCAGCCTCCCGATCGCCGCCAGCACCTTCACCGCCTCTCGCATCTGGTTGCGGGTCGTGCCCAGCAGCTCGGCCAGCCCCTGCTCGGTCGGCAGCCGGTCGCCCGGGCGCAGGTTCTGCTCCGCGATGTGCTGGAGCAGCCGCTCCGCCACCAGCTCGTACCCCGGCCGGTACCGCTCCCCGCCCGTGCCGTCCTCCTGGCGTGCCGCGCTGTCCCCCACCATCAACCCCTCGTCCGTGGATGAAGCAGATTCATTGCCGATGAGTATGAACGATCGCCGGCCAGACGCAAGCCCTGTCGCAATGAGTATGATTAATCCGGAGGGTGATCGCCGGTTCACCGACCGGCGCGGGTCCGCCCGAAAGGACAGAGACCGCCCGAAACCAGCGCCTCGTCACGCGCCACTTGCTTCACTGTCCGCGATCAGGACCGTCTATGAGGAGCCCGATTCCCATGCGCAGAGCCCTGCTGGCCACCGCTTTCTTAGGCCTGTCGGCCGTCTTCCTGCCGGCGACCGCCCACGCCACCCCCGGCCACGGCATCACCGCCATCACCGTCTTCGACCACGTCGCGGGCGACACCGACTACGTGTTCAAGGAGATCACCATCGAGCCCGGTGGGGCCACCGGCTGGCACTACCACCCCGGCCCCGTGCTCGCGTGGGTCAAACAGGGCGTGCTGACCCACGACAAGTCCGACTGCACCCTCGACGGCGTCTACCGCCCCGGCCAGTTCATCCAGGAGCAGCCCGGCTCCGGCTATGTCCACATCGGACGCAACCTGGGTTCCACCCCCGTGGTCCTCGAGGTCCTCTACGAGGCCCCCGTCGGGCAACCCGTCGCCATCGACGCCCCCAACCCCGGCTGCGACTTCAGCTAGTTCCGCGTCAGCGCCCTCGTCAGGCCGGCCAGCACCGCGATCCCCAGGATCCAGGAGCAGACCGTGATCAGCACCGCTATGGCCTGCGCTGGAGCGGGGAAGTGGACGGCGCTGCGTTGGCCGATGCTGAGGACCGGAAGCAGCAGGTCCAGGGCGTACAGCGCCGGCTGGTAGTCGGTGGTCGAGGGCGACGGCTGGGGGAGTGGTTGTTGCGTGCGGAAGTACAGCCACCCCGCCAGCCACAGCACCCCCAGCCAGCCGGCCGCCCGCCAGGGCACATAGCCGTAGCCCACGGCCAGGTCTTGCAGCCACCCCCAGGGCTTGCTCCACAACGGCAGGTGCCGCCGACGGTGTCGTTGGCGGGCCAGCAGAACCACCCGCGAGTCGCGGTCGTTGCCGACGGTCCGGAGCATGTTGGCCAGCTGGGCGTACGGCTGCGGCCGGTAGCCGTCGGGAAGGCCGCGCCGCAGCCACACCAGCCACTGGCCGACCGGGAGTTCGACAGGCTGCAACGAGCTGTAGGTCAGCCCCTGGAGATCGAGGTTGTCGGGGTCGGGCCAGTCTTCCGGGTGGTGCTCCAGGACGCGGACGGTCGCATCGATCAGCAGGATCGGGCCGCCCGGTTTTCCCGTCAGCCACAGGGTGTCGGCGCGGGCGCGGGTGAGATCGACGGTGCCGTCGATGTTCTCGGTGACCAGGGCGATCGTGCCGGTGGCCCGGCATGGCGAGAGCGCGATCGTGCCGTGTGCGGTGAAGTCCTCGTCAGCGACGATGTCCGCGCCGACGGTCAGGTGTCGGGCGCGCAGCGCGAACTTGCCGGGATGTCGCAGCGTGGCGCCCCGCAACGACAGCTGGTGTCCTACGGTTGCGCCGTTCAGGGACATCTCACCGGTGCAGCTGAACCCGCGGCCGCAGTCGAGGTTGCGTCCGACGGTCACGCTGTCAGCTGTGAGGGCGTCGCCCTCGTTGACCAGCACAGCTCCCTCGAGAACCAGGTCGCCCGCGACACGGGCGCCGATGATGTGCAGCTCGCCGTCGACACGGCAGTGGCCGGCCATGATGTCTTTGTCGACGACGATGCCGTCGGCGAACAACGCGATCGACGCCGTGTTGGCGAACGCGGCGCGCTCGAGGTTCAGCTGCCCGCGGATGTGCGCGCCCGGCAGGCGAACCTGGCCGGTGGCGGCGAAGTCGTCGAAGAGCGCATTGCCCTCCACGACTGTCCCGTCCGCGGTGAACGCGTTCCCGTCGGGATTGGCGATGGTGGCGGAGCTGAAGGTCAGTGCCGTCGCTATGTGGGCGTTGAACAGCGAGAAGGCGCCCGTCACATGCAGGTCGGCGCCGAACATGCCACCGGGCGCGTGCAGTCCCTGCCCGCTGAACGCGTCGCCGCCCGGGCTGGACAGCACCGCGTCGCGGAGCACGACCGGACCGTCGAGCTGGGCGCTGACCAGGATGAATTCGCCTATGATGGTGCTCGCGGAGACCGAAAGCGAGCCGGCGACACGAATGCCGTTGCACTGCAACGCAGCCCCGCCGGGATTGTCGAAGATAGCGTTCGGCGCCAGGAGACTGCGACCGATGGTCGCGTCGCTCAGGCAGGTCCGGCCGACGGCGTGGAAGCCGCCGAAGGCCGTCACGTCTCCGCCGATCTGCGCGGAGTCGGCCCAGAGGGCGTCGCCGCCGGGGTTGACGAGGCTGGCGCCGGTGAGATCCAGGTTCCCCTTGACGTGCGCGCCGACCAAGCGGGTCTCACCGTGTGCACGGACGCCGTTGCACAGCATCTCGCCGCTGAATTCTGCGCTGTCCGCGCTCAGCGCGACACCTTCCGGGTTGGACAGGTGTGCGCCGCTCAGCGTCAGTGGACCGCTGAGGTGAGTGTTGTCGAGATCCAACCGGGCGGTGCAGCGCAGGCCCGCGAGGTTCAGCTCGCCGTCCGTGCGCAGCTCCTCCGCGTACAGGCCGGGGACGCGGCAGCTTCGGAGGTAGATGGTGCGGGTGCGAGCGGCGTAGAGGTTGATCTGCTCGTCGAACCAGCATTCATCGAACGCGAACGGGATGTCGATTCGGGCGTGCTCCAGGTCGAGGTCGCCGGTGATGCGGGCGCCGGAGAGTTGCAGGCTGGGGACTCGGCCTGGGAGCGGGGTGTGGGGGGTGAGGAGGAGCTCGCGGATCACCTCGGCGCGGACGGTCCTGGTCGGGCCCCAGATGTGGGTGGGGTCGGTGCCGTCGGAGCGGACGTCCACCTCGTCGCCGCGGCGGACGGAGGTCCACAGGCGGCGTTCGAGCTGGGTCCAGCGCTGACGGGCGGCGGCCATGAGAATCCCCCAGACAGAAGAGCGTCCCGGCCTGGATCATGCCAGGCCGGGACGATCACCGGGGGGCTAAACGAGGTTCAGGGAGCGGAGGTCGGCGGCGTACTTGCGGATGAGGTCGGGGGTGAGGTGGGGGATGTCCTTGTCGGGGCCGATCTTCGCCGCCTGGACGGCGGACCGGAAGCGGGTGGCGGGGACGCCGGCGCCGTTGATGGCCTCTGAAGGGGCGGCGAAGGCGTGCAACAACGGGAGCAGGGAGTGCTGGCGCTGGCGCTCGGGGAGGGCGCGGATGCCCTGCTCCAGGCGGGTGAGCCAGGCGGAGTAGGACGGGATGCGGGTGATGGGGGCGCCGGCGGCGATGAGCCAGTCGACGATGACGTCGAGGGAAATGCCGTCGGCGTGGGGGTTGAGCACGTTGAAGGTGCGGAAGGCGGCGCACGGCCCGGCGCCGATGGTGGTGATGGCCTCGGCGGTGAAGTCGACGGGGAGGCCGTCGTAGTGGGCGGGCCCGGAATCGGGGAGGTAGAAGGACTCCGGGGCGATGCCGGTGGCGATGATGCTGAGCAGCAGGCGGGTGAAGATGTCGGGGACGTTGAGCTGCCCCCGGTAACGGCTGTGCGCGAGGATCATGTCGGAGCGGAAGACGGAGACGGGCAGGGCGCAGAGGTCGAAGGCCTCGCGCAACAGGACCTCGCCGGCCCACTTGCTGGTGGCGTAACCGGTGGCGTAGCGGTCGTCCAACGAACGCGCGGGACTGGTGAGGCGGATGTCGGCGTCCTCGTCGGCGATGGTGGCGTCGCCCTCGACCACGGCGACGGTGGACAGGTAGGTGATGGGCTTGATGTGGCCGGTCAGGGCCAGGCGGATGAGCTCGGCGGTGCCGACGACGTTGGGCCCGAAAAGCTGGTCGTAGTCGAGGACGTGGTTGACCATGGCGGCCGGGTGGGAGATGAGGTCGACGGTGTCGGCCAGGCGTTGCCAGGTGGCGGCGTCGAGGCCGAGGTCGGGCTCGCCGATGTCGCCGGCCAGCACCTCCAGGTGGGCGGCGGCCAACTCACGGTAGTGGGCCAGCAGGGCGGCATCGCCGCTGTCGAAGGCCGACTCCAGGCGCGCGGCGGCGGCAGCGGCGTCACGGCCGCGGACGATGCAGATCAGCTTGCCGCCGACGGAAGACAGGCGCTCCAACCACTCCAGGCACATGAAGCGGCCGAGGTAGCCGTTGGCGCCGGTGAGCAGGACCGTCCTGATCGGACCGTCAGGGCGCGGCAAGGAGGCGGCGCCGGCGAGGGTCGAGGCGTCGATGAACTTGGCCAGCTTGAGATCGGCGGCCCGGGCCTCGGTGGCGCCGGCGCCGTGCACGGTGAGGAAGGTCGGTCGCTGCGAACCGGTCTCCACCTCCGACTCGATGATCTCGGCGATCCGGCGCAGCGTGTTGGCGGCGCTGATCACGACGCCGACCGGCACGTCGATCTGGAAGATCTCCTTGAGCAGGTTGGAAAACGTCAGCGCGGACAGGGAATCGCCGCCGAGGTCGGTGAAGTGCGCGTCGGCGGAGGGAGCACTGGACGAACGGCCGAGCACGGCCTGGGCGGCCCGCAGCACGGCGGCGAGCACCGGCTGCTGGCGGCCGGCCCGCCGCAGCTCGTCCAGCTCGCTGGCCTCCCGGTCGGCCAGCTCGACGTAGAGCTGTTCCAACCGATCCGCGTAGCGGGCCTTGAGCCGCGGCCGCATCAGCTTGCGGATGTCCGACAGCAGGCCGTTTTCCGTGGTGAAGGGCTCGGTCTCGATCAGGAAGTCGCGGGGGACCTCGTACGAGTTGAGCCCGGCCTCGCGCGCGATCTGTTGCAGCGACTCGGCGATGGCCTCGCGGGACGCGCCCTCCACGGGCACGACCACGGCCAGCAGGTAGGCGCGCTCGCTGCTGCCGTAGACGTAGATCTGCCGGACCAGCGGGCTGGTGACGAACAGCGCCTCCAGCTTGGACACGGCCACGAACTCGCCCTGGGACAGCTTGAGCACGTTCTTGCGCCGGTCCACGTACACCAGCCGGTCCGGCCCGACCTCGGCCATGATGTCGCCGGAGCGGTAGTAGCCGTCCTCGGTGAAGAACTCGCCGTTGAGCTCGGGCCGCTTGTAGTAGCCGGGAATGATGCTGCTGGTCCTCAACAACAGCTCACCGCGCGGGTGCGGGCTGTCGGTGTGGAAGTACCCCAGCTCGGGCACGTCGTCGAGCCGGTAGTCGATGATCGGCGGCCGTGCCACCACGCCGTCGATCATGATCGCGCCGGCCTCGGTCGAGCCGAAGCCGTCCCGCAGCGGGAAACCGAGGCACTCGCCGATGAACGCGCCGATCTCGGCCGACAACGGCGCGGAGCCGGTCACCGCCCACAGCACGCGGCCGCCGAGGAACGTCTCCCGCAGCCGGGCGGTGTCCTCGCCCTTGTGTCGCTGGAAAAGCATGTCGCAGATGCGGGGCACCAACATCAGCTCGGACGGGCGCGCCAGCTCGATGTCCTCGAACAGCGTGGACAGATCGCTGCGGGCCGTGAAGAAGGTGCAGCCGCCGTTGGCCAGCGACTTGACGAGCATCGCGCGGCCGGCGGCGTGGCTCATCGGCATGTAGCTCAGGCCGAGGGCGGGGTGGCCGCCGGCCTCGGGAAACCAGCCCTGCCACAGGGCGCTGACCAGCCGCGACGGATACATCGCGCCCTTGGGCGCGCCGGTGCTGCCGGACGTGTAGATCAGCAGCGCCAGCTCGTCCGGATCCCACGCGTGGGCGGGCTGGGCCGGCAGCGTGCGGCCGTGGGCGATGACGTCGGCCAGCGAGTCGAGGGCGACAGGGCGGCCGCTCTCGATCAGGCGCTGGCGCGCGGCTTCGAACTTCTCCCGCTCGTCGTCGACCTCGGGGTGGTAGTCGAACACGATCACGCGGCGCAGCGTGGCGCTGTCCTCGGTGGTGTCGATGGCCAGCTCGACCAGCTCGATGCTGGTGGCGACGATCAGCGGCTCGGCCTCGGCGACGATGGGCTTCAGGTGGCCGGCGGTGGCGCTGTTCTGCAGCGGCACGGCGACCGCGCCGCTGTGCGCGCAGGCCAGGTCGATCACCGTGTAGTCGCTGCTGGTGAAGCCCAGCGTGCAGACGATGTCGCCCGGGCTGAACGGGTGCTCGGCGTGCTGTCGCCAGTCGGCGGCGACCGCGGCGGTGCGGTCCCGCAGTTCGCGGTAGGTGATGGCGTCGAAGCGCGGCAGCAGACGCGGGGTGGTGCGGCCGGTCGCCGGATCCACGACCGGCTCGGTGGCCCGCTCGGCCAGCGCCGGGCGGTCGGCGTAGGCCGTCAGGACAGTCTCGATCTGGCGATCCAGAGTGGTGCTCGGATCCTTGATGACCGCCGTCACGGCCGGGTCCGGCACGGCGTGACGGAGTTCCTCGTCGGCGGCCAGCAGCTCCGCTAGTCGCGCGCTGTCAACGTAGGACGCGGCCTTCTCCCCAGGTAGTTGCATATACTAACTATCTACCGTTGGGTAAGCGATCGTCCACACGGCGCAACTGTGACCACCGACTCATGGTGATCGGCCGGTCACTGATGGTAACATCCTGCGCTCAGTCGCGGGCGGTGTCCCGGATGGCCTGGTCGACGTCGGCGTGCTCGAAACCCAGCGCCTCGGCGGCGATGTCGGGGTCGACGAACATGTTGGAGGCGTGCAGCCGGCCGAGTCGGGCCGGTGGAAGCCGGACCTGATGCCGGCCTTGCGTATCTGCCGCAGCTGGAGCCAGAAGTACATCGCGGTCTCCCACGGGCTCAGCTCCCACACCCGTCGCGGCGTATGGCCGCCGCCCACGGCGAGTCCGCGCAGCAGGTGCTTCCAGCTGATGTTGGCCGTGGCAATGGGGAAGTCCCCGTTCGCGCGCTGCTTTAGCGCGGCCACCGCGGCATCGGCCACTTCGGACACCGCCGCCACCGCCGTGCCGCCCGGAAACACCGCAATGTCCTTGCCTTGGGCCATCTTCTCCAGGTGTGGGCCAACACCGACCATCGGCCCGGCGTGTGCCCGAGGACGTACGGCAGCTCCAGCACGGCCAGCGACATCGCGTCACCGGCCGCGCTCCGGGCCCACGACGCCTGCTCGATCCTGCTGTGGATGTACGGACTTCCTTCGTGCACATGGGCTTCTGGGTGCTCGCGATGCAGCGTCGCGTAGAAGCTGCCGAGCAACGCCGAACGGTCGCAGCCCGCGCGGCGGGCCGCCGCCAGCAGCCGCACCACCGGTTCCACGTTGCTGGCGCGGAAAAACGCCGCCGTGTCGACGTTCAACGGAGAGGCGGCGCGCAGCCGATCACCTTGCAGCAGTACGCCTTCGGCGCGTGGCAGACGTCGCCATTCCCGGGCCGGTGAGCGCCGACGGCGGCGGGTTCACCGACTCGTTCTACCAGCCCGTCCGCAGGCTCCGCCCTGCGGCCACCCGGGTCAGTCCGCCTGTCCGTGATCTCGTTCCAGGGGCGTCCGGCGTGGCAGAGTCCTTGTCACGCCGGACGTTTCACTGCCCGCAGCACCGTGTCGTTCACGTGCGTCGTGCCCTCCGGGGCCGGCGTCGTGCGGGGCCGGGTCTCGTCGACCAGGATTTCCCAGCTGTCGTCCAGGAGTTCGGCGACCTCCGCCGGCCAGTAGAAGTCGTCCGGGTCGAACGGCCCGTCGTGCGGCAGGTCGTCGGGGGAGTGGCCCACCACCAGCAGCGTGCCGCCCGGCGCCACCGCCGCGATGATGTTGCCCAGCTGCCGTGCGTTGTCCTTGGGCAGCGGAAAGTAGTGCAGCGACACGAGATCGAACGCCTCGGCCGGCGGCGGCGTGATCCCCAGGTCCGCCCTCGTCCAGGCGATGTGGCCCTTCGACTCGGTCGCGGCCGCCCGGTCGATCGCCGTCTGGGAGATGTCGACCGCCGTCACCAGCCATCCGCGCTCGGCCAGCCACCGGGCATCCGCCCCTTCCCCGCAGCCGACATCCAGCGCCTGTCCGGGCTTGAGGTCCGTGATCTCCGTGACGAGCACCCCGTTCGGATTGCCGCTGAACAGCTGCTCCCGGCTGCCGTAGAGGTCGTCCCAGTACTGCTGGTCCATGGTCTGCATGCCTGGAACCTGCACCAGCACCGGTAACGCCGGCAAAGTTATTTGCCGAAACAGCAACGTCGGGTGGCCGCCGCGAACGACGACCACCCGACGGGCTGCTTACTTGAATTCCAACCGCACATCGACACCCGGGTGCGCCTGCCGCCAGGCGGCCACGGCGTCCTCGATGGCCTTCCGGAAGCCGGGTTCGACGCCGGGCGTTTCCATCCGGATGCCGATCGGCGCGTTGCCGTACTCGTCCGAGACCTTCGTGCCGTCATCCAGGTAGCCGTTGTTCCGAGCGTCGAGAAACTTGTCGAGCTTGCCGGTCACGTTGTCCTTGACCCATTTGGCGGTGGTGTCTTTCCCGGTGATGCGATCGATCGCGTTGACCGCACCCTTGTTCTCCCACAGCACCCCGCCGTCGATGTGATCGAAGTCGGTGATCGGGTTGCGGCCACTGCGTTGTGGACTGGTGTAGACCCACTCCCCTTCTTTGCCCTCGAGCGAGCCGCTGTGGGTCGCCATGTTGCCGAGGTCCTTCTGGGCGCCCTTGAGGCCGTCGATCAACAACTTCACGCCGGCCGCGCTGAGACCGGCGCCGGCGACGACGTGGGGGCCGCCGGTGAACACGCAGGCGATCAGGCCGCCGGTGCCGCCGATCGCGGCGCCCGGGAGCGCGCCGATACCGAACTCGGGCAGGCCGGCCAGCGCGCCGACCGTGGCGCCGGCCGCCATCTCCTCGCCGCACAGGGCGAGGCCGCCGGCGACCTCGGTCGCCCCGGCCAGCGCGAGCCCGGCCCCGCCGCCGACCTCGATCATGTGTTGGAGCAGGGCCAGCAGCTCACCGGCGTGGTCGCGGATGTAGTCCACCGACGCCGTGGCCATCTGGTCGATCATCTGGAGCAGCTGGTCGGCGGTGTCGATCAGCGCCTGGAGCTCGGGGTGGTTCTTGAGCGCGGCGGCCGCGGCGTCGCGCATCTTCTGCACTTCGTCGCGGACGCTGGTGACCGACGCCCGGGCGGTCTCCTCGGCCTTCTTCTCGCTGACGGCGCTCCACGCCTGCGCGCCGGCGATGCTGGCCAGTGCGGCGGCGTGGCCGGCGGTGATGGAGTCGGCGAACGCCTGTGAGGCGGAAGCCTGGGCCTGCCAAGCGAACTGGTTGGCCGTGGCCGCCGAGTGGGCCGCGGACGCCGCCGAGTTCTTGGCGGCGTCCGCGCTGCCCTGGGCCGAGGCGGCGGCGTCGCGAGCCTGCTGAGCCGACGAAGCGGCGTCGGCGGCGGAGACGGCGGCGTCGTCGGCGGACTTCTGAGCCGCGGCGGCGGCCTGGTCGGCCTTGGCGGCGGACTGCTTGGCCTGGTCGGCCCAGTAGGTGGCCTGGTCGGAGGCCTTGTGGGCGAGGGCGGCGGCCTGGTGGGCGAGGTTGGCGTTGCGCTTGGCGTTGGCGGCGGCCTGGGAGGCGTTGGCGAGGTAGCCGGCGATCTCCGCGGTGTGCTGGGCGGCGTCGGCGTCCCGCAGCTGAGCCCCGTACTGGCCGACCTTGAGGAACTGCTGGACGTACGACCACGGCCCGGACAGGGCGGCGTTGGCGGCGGCCCGGACCTCGGGCCCGCCGGCGTTGAGGATCAGCTGCGTGGCGGCGCGGTCGTCGGCCTCGGCGGCCTGGAAGCGGCCGGCGACCAGGAACTGCTGGAGGTCGTCGGGCGTGCCGGACAGCGCCTGGTTGGCGGCGGCCTTGGTGATGGGGCCGCCGCTGTTGAGGATGCGCTGCACGGTGATGCGGTCGTCGTCGGCCTTGCCCTGGTACGCCCGGGTCAGCAGGAACTGGTTGACCTGGTCGTGGGTGCCGGTCTCGACGGCGTGGGCGGCGGTGCGCTGGGCCGGCACGAGGGAGGCGCCGGCGGCGACGGACAGGCTGAACCGGTCGTCCCGCTCGATGGCGGCGGCCAGCCCGGACTGCACGAAGGTCGTGACGTCGGCGGTGGAACCGCCCAGCGCCGCGCGGGCGGCGAGCCGGACCTGGGGGCCGGCGTTGTGCCAGAGGCGGGCGGCGGCGCGGCGGCCGTCGGAGGCGGCGACATCGGGCGCGGTCGCCGGGTTGACGGCCTCGGTGACCAGGGCCTGGGACTGCTGGTCGATCTGCTCGGGCTTGCCGACCTGCCAGATCGCGGTGACGGCCTGGTCCAGCTCGTCCTGCTTGGCCTGGGCGGCGTCACGCATGCTCTGCGACTGCTGCTCGGCCAGCCGCTCGGCGTCGGCCCGAGCCGCCAGCTTGGCGGTGTTCGTTGCCTGGTCGGCGGCGCGCTGGGCGATGGTGGCCTCGACGTCGGCGGCCGCGGCGGCGGCATCGGCGCGATCAGTGGCGCCGGCGGCTTCGCCGGCGTGTTTGGCGGCGTCGTCGGCGGCTACGGCCGCGGCGTCGGCATGCGTTGCCGCGTCCAGGGCCGACTGCCGGGCCACCGCGGCGTCGTTGGCGGCGTCGTTGGCCAGCGCCGTCGCGACGCCGGCGGCTCGCTTGGCCTCGTCGGCGTTGCGCTGCGCGCGGTCGGCGGCGGCAGCGGCCTGGGCCGAGCTCGCGCCGGCATTCGACGCCCATGAACCCGCGTCACGGGCTGCGGCGGCCGCGGCGGCGGAGTCACCGGCGGCGGCAGCAGCGGCATTGGCCGCGGCGGTGACCTGCTGGGTGGCGGCGATGGCGTGGCTCACCGCGTCGGCGACGGACCGCGCGCCACGGGCCGCATCGCGCGCGGCCGTGGCGGCGTTGCTCGCGGCGACGGCCTTGCCCTTGTCGTTGGCGGCGTCCGCGGCGGCACTGCGGGCGTTCGCGGCGGCCTGACCGGCCTTCGACGCCGCCCACGCGGCCTGGCTCGCGGCGTTCGAGGCCTCGCGGGCGGCGTTGGTGGCGGCCTGGGCCGAGCGGATCGCCGTCTGCGCGGCCTCCGCCGCACGGGTGGCGGCACTGGCGGCCCGGGACGCGGCATCCGCCGCTTGGGCGGCGGACCCTTGCGCCTTCTTGGTCTCGTCGGCCGCGATCACGGCGGCGGCCTTGGCCGCGGCGGCCGAGGCGACGGCCTGGCTGGCCGCGTCCTGCGCCGTCTGCAGGAACTTCGCGGACCGGCCCTCCGCGCTCTGCGCCAGCGTCGCGAGCTGCGAGACGGTCACCGTCTCCTCGTCACGCTGCTGCGCGACCTGGAACCCGTTGCGCAGGAAGTACCGCACGTCGTCGATGCTGGTGGACAGCGCCTGGTTGCCGGCGAGTTTCACGTTCGGGCCGCCGGGGTTCACCAGCAGCTGCACGGAAATCCGGTCGTCGTTGTCCTGGGCCTGCTGCCAGCCGGTGTCCAGGAACGCCAGCTGGTTGTCGACCGTGCCGTTCAGCGCGGCGTTGGCCGCCTGCTTGACGGCGGGGCCGGTCGCCGCCGTCTGGAGACGGCTGATCTGGATCCGGATGTCGTCCTTCCACGCCTGCTGCCAGCCCGTGGCGAGGAACGTCCGCACGGCGGCGATGTCACCGCTCAGCGCGGTGTTCGCCGCCTGCTGCGTGGCCGGGCCGCCGGTGTTGAGCATCTGCTGCACCGAGATGCGGTCCTGCGTCTCCTGCATGAACGGCAGGCGCGTACTGACGAAGGTGTGCACGTCGTCGTCGGTGCCGGTCAGCGCGGCCTCAGCGGCATTCGCGATGACCGGGCCGCCGTCGGTGATCAACGACAGCAGCTGTTGGCGCTCGGACGGTTCAGGGGTGTCGGCGGCGGCCGAGGGCACGGTCACTGCGCCGATCGCCAGCGTGGCGGCCAGCACCGTGCCGATCGCTCTGGTCAACTGTCTCATGGATGCTCGTGCCCTCCGTTGGAACGCGGCAGAAACCGAGGCGTGGCAACGGATCGCCGGCCCAAAGGCACGCGGGTCCCCGACGTGGATCCCCCCACTCCTCCCCGTGGCGGATGCTAGTTCACAACCGCGTGATCTGGGAGTTCTTGACTCTTGACCGACCAGCGCTTTAGCTTGGGCACGTCGTCGCGGATGAGGGGGGCGGGCGTCGGCAGGGGGATCTGATCTTCTGCTGCCGTGTCGTGCCGTCTCGACAGGACAGGAGTGGACCAGCCACCATGCGAGCCTTTGCCCGTGTACTCGTCACGGCTGCCGTCGTCGGCACGGTGGCCGCGCTGTCCGTCGGGGCCGGTGTGGCGCAGCGCCAGTCGGCCCAGGACGCCGGTGACACCGGCCTCGTCGAGGACTACACCTATCCCGGGGCGGACGCCATTCTCGCCAACCGGGGCATCAAGCTGATCAGCGGCGACGGCCACCTGGTCATGGTCGACTGCGTCAACGTCACGGGCCTGATCGAGGTGCACGCCTTCAACGCGGGCGACCACAGCGCCGACCCGGGGCACTACTGCTTCCAGGTGCTCGGCTCGTCCGGCGAACTCAAGCTGGAGCTCACCGACGCCTACCAGGTCAAGGGCGACAACCACACGGTGCAGGCGACCATCTCGGTCAATGGCCAGAGCAGCACCGTGCCCGTCGGCAAGGGCACCTGGACCGGCATCGGCGTCGGCACCGGCGGCTCCGACCCCGCGACCCTGCTGGAGCTCAAGGCGTCCGCGTAGGACGGATTAGGCTGGGAGCATGCCCAGCCCCGAGCCGTTCGAAGCCCACGCCACCGCCGAGCAGCTGGAAGATCTCCGCGCCCGCCTGCGAAACACCCGTTGGCCGGACGCGCCCGAGGACGCCGGCTGGTCACTGGGCACGGATCTTGACTATCTCAAGGGCCTGGTCGAGTACTGGGCGGACGGTTTCGACTGGCCGGCGGTCGAGGCGGAGTTGGCCAAGCTGCCGCGGTTCCAGGCCGAGGTCGGCGGTCACCGTATCCACTTCGTGCACGCCAAGGCCGCGTCCGAAGGGGCGCTGCCGATCGTGCTCACGCACGGCTGGCCGGACTCCTTCTGGCGCTACTCCAAGGTGATCCGGCTCCTCACCGACCCCGAGGACCCGGCCGACGCCTTCGACGTGGTGGTGCCGGACGTGCCGGGCTTCGGCTACTCCGGCCGGCCGGGCCACGCCCTGAACTCGGCACAGGTGGCCGGACTCTGGGCGGAGCTGATGGAAACCCTGGGCTACCCACGGTTCGCCGCGGGCGGCGGGGACATCGGCAGCCACGTGAGCCGGTACCTGGGCCTCGACCACCCGGACCGGGTCGTGGCCGTGCACCGGACGGACGGCGGACTCCCGATCTACCAAGGAGATCCGGCCGACCTGACCCAGGCGGAGCGGGACTGGATGCAGGCGGTCGCGGCTTGGGGAGGGACAGAGGGCGCCTACGCGGCGATGCACCGGACGAAGCCGCAGACGGCGGCGGCCGGCCTGACCGACTCGCCGGCCGGCCTGGCCGCGTGGATCGTGGAGAAACTCCGGTCCTGGAGCGACGACTTCGACCAGACCTACACCATGGACGAGGTCCTCACGAACATCACGATCTACTGGCTGACCGGGACGATCGGCTCCTCGATGCGCATGTACAACGCGAACGCGGCGATCCCGCCGGCCCAGCTCGCCCGCCGCGTCGAGGTGCCGTCCGGCTTCTCGCTGTTCGCCGGGGACGTGGTCCTGCCGCCGCGGGCGTGGCTGGAGCGCACGACGAACCTGGCGTACTTCAACGAACTCGACCGCGGCGGCCACTTCGCGCCGTTCGAGGAGCCCGAGTTGTACGCGGCCGAGCTCCGGAAGTTCTTCCGTCCCTACCGGTAGCTCTCGACGAACTCGGTGAGCCGCTGCCCGAGCCGTTCCGGCGCCTCGACCGGGACGGCGTGGCCGACGCCGTCCAGCACCTCGACGGCCAACCCCTCCGTGCGCAGATAGTCCAGCGACACCAACTGATCCTCGCTGCCGTGCAGCACGAGCAGCGGCCGCCCCAAAGTCGCCATGGCCGCGAGCTCGTCGACGACCCGGCCCTCCGCGACGCTGGCGGCGAGGCCGGTGCGGGCGGCGGGGTCGGTGGCGAGGATGTCCGGCACGAACACCTCGGGCGACACCGACGACTCGGGCGACAGCATGGCCGCCGCATACGCCGCGGCCTCCTCGGCGCTGACCTCGCCCTGGAAGCCGACGCCGAAGGCGGGATTCGGCAGGAAGCCCCGGGACAGCGACTCGGGCGTCGCGATCGGCGGCGTCCCCATCAGTACAAAACCGGTCGCCCGGGGCAGCGAGGCGGAGGCGTGCAGCACCACGTGCCCGCCCAGGCTCCAGCCGACGACCACGGCGTCCTCGGCGTCGGCCGACGACATGAACTCCGCCAACGCCGCCGCGTGCCCGAGCATCGAGTACTCGTCGCCACGCGGCGACGCCCCGTGCCCGGGCAGATCCACGGCGAGACAACGGAATCGCTGGCCGAACGGCCCGTCGAGCAGGCCCTGCCACACGGCCGACGAGGCGGAGTTGCCGTGCACAAGAACGACGGTCGGACCGGTGCCGGCGCTGCCGCGAAACGCTAATTCGATGCCCATACCGCATCTTGGAGCACGGTGGCCGGTTGTCGACCACCGGTGCCCCAAGTCAGGTCGAGACCGCGCGAATTTCCGCCTTCAGACCCGGTTGGCGACGATCGAGTCGCCGTCGGCCAGCACGGAGCCGCGCGGCAGGCTGCGCCCGGCGAAGAAGTCACGGCACCCGCGGTAGACGATCGCCATCAGCGGCACGCCGATCACGATGGCCAGCACGCCGATCACCGCGACGCCGCCGATGCCGAAGATGGTGGTCTCACCGCTGTCCGGCTGGGCGTAGTAGATCACCGCGAGCACCAGCACCAACGCGAAGAACAGGCCCCCGACCAGCGGGAACACGCCCCGCATGAAGAAGTTGCGCACGCTGCCGAGCAGGGTCTTGCGGAAGATCCACACGCAGGCCAGCGCGGTCATCGCGTACTCGACGCCGATGGTGAGGCCGACGGCGCTGACCGAGTCGGACAGCACGTCGTCGCTCAGCAGCGACAGCAGCACGTACAGGGCGAAGGACACGATGCCGAACGTCCAGGTCGACACGGTGGGCGTGAGGTAGCGGGGGTGCACCTTGGCGAAGACCTCGGGCAGCGCGCCGTGCGAGGCCATGGACAGCGTGGTGCGGGCGCACGGCATGATCGTGGCCTGGCTGCTGGCGGCCGCGCTGGTCAGCACCGACACGATGAGCAGGACGCCCATGACCTTGCCGAACGAGCCCTCGCCGAACACGGCCGAGCCCAGACCGGCCAGCACGTCGTCCGAGTTGTCGGGGTTGCCCAGTCCGATGCCGGTCGCGCCGATGCCGGCGAAGGCCAGCGCCGCGATCGTGACGATCACGTAGTTCAGCACCAGCAGCACGGTGGACAGCACCGCCGCCTTGCCGGGGCCGCGCCGCGGATCCGCGGACTCCTCGTTGACCGAGACCGAGCTGTCCCAACCCCAGTACAGGAACACGGCCGGCAGCGTGGCGGCGATGAACGCGCCCGCGCCGATGCCGGTCGGCAGCAGCCAGCTCAACTGCGGCGCGGAGGCCTGCGGCCCGGCGCTGCCGTCGAACACGCGGTACAGCGCGACCACGGAGAAGATGACCAGCACCGTCAGCTCGACGGCCAGCAGCACCCACTGCAGCCGGGCCGAGACCTCGATGCCGCGGTAGCAGATCCAGCACAGCAGGACCAGCCACGCCAGGCCCACGCCCATGGTGGCGAACTTGTTGTCCGCCAGGTCCTTGGCGCCCAACAGCAGCAGCGTGTACTTGCCGGAGATGGCCGACTGGCTGGTCATGGCCAGCAGTTGGGCGATCGTCACGACCCAGCCCGACATCCAGCCGACCTTGCTGCCGAACGCGCGGGTGGCCCAGGTGAAGTTGGTGCCGCAGTCCGGCTCGGCCGAGTTCAGCTCACGGAAGGCCAGCGCGACGAACATCACCGGCACGAAGGCGAACAGCACGAACGAGGCGGCCTGGAAGCCGGTGCCGGCGATCACCAGCAGGCCGAGCGTGGCGGCGATGGAATACGCCGGCGCGGTGGACGCGGTCCCGATCACGACCGACGACACCATGCTCAGGGCGCCGGGGCGCAAACCCTTGCTGGTGGCGGAAGGGGGGACGGCGTGCGCCACGACTTCGGTCATTTCTCCTCCGGGACGGTGGTGGGGCGAGGTGCAGTGTTCCGGAGTCTTTCCGGGCCGAGGAGGAAAGATACGTGATCGAAGGGCGTGGGCGCGATCGGCGAACGGGGCGATGTGGCGCACAGCGCGACCCCACCGAGAGTTGCGTCGGGGGCAGCCCGTTTGCCATCCTGGATTCAGGATCTGAAGCCAGGAGGTGGCCGGTGTCGGAACTGGACGTGCCGAGCTGCTCGATCGAACGCAGCCTGCAGGTGCTCGGCGAGCGGTGGTCGCTGCTGATCCTGCGTCAGATCTTCCTTGGCCAGCACCGGTTCGCCGAGATCCAGTCGGCGCTGGGGGTGGCCCCCAACCTGCTCAGCACGCGGTTGAAGACGCTGGTCGAGGCGGGCGTGCTGCGCACGCGGTCCTATCAGGAGGCGGGCAGCCGGCACCGCCAGAGCTATCACCTGACGGACGCCGGCCGCGACCTGCTGCCCGTTCTCGGCGCGTTCCAGCAGTGGGGCGACAAGCACCGGCCCCGGCCGGCCGGGCCGTCGGCGGCACGCCGAGCCCGGACCACCGGGGAGCCGCTGCGCGTGGCCTTCGTCACCGGCGACGGCCGCGAGGTCGAACAGTCCGATGTGGACATCATGGCGCCGTGCGACGCCGAGCTCAGCTGACCTTGTACGGCGTGATGCCCTGCACGGCCTCGATGCCGCCGGCCAGCGCCCGCCGAGTGGCGGCGGTGAACTCGTCGGCCAGGACCTCGGTGCGGTCCTCGGCCAGCGCCCGCACGATCTGATCGGCCAGGTCGATCGCGGTGATCTTGTCGGCCGGGATGGCGGCGCTGAAGTCCGTGTCCACAAATCCGGAGTGGACGCCGACGACCAGCGTGTTCTGCTTGGCCAGGCCGAGTCGCAGCGCGTTGGTCAGCGACCATGCGGCGGCCTTGGACGCGGAGTAGGCCGGCGCGCCGGCCATCGCCCACCACGACGTGGACGACAGCACGTTGACCAGCGCACCGCCGCCGTTGGCGGCGAGGATCGGCGCGAAGGCGCGGGCGATCTCCCACGGGCCGAACACGTTGGTCTCCATGACCTCCCGGGCGACGTCGAGGGATCCGGTGAACAGCTGGGCCTCGATGCCGGCGGCGCCGGCGTTGTTGACCACGACGTCCACGTCCTCGGCCAGTGCGGCCGCGGCGGCGATGTCCTCGGCGCTGGTCACGTCCAGCCTGACCGGGATCAGCCGGTCGTCGACGACGGTTTCGGGCTTGCGCGCGCCGGCATAGACCTTGGCCGCGCCGGCCTCGACCAGGGCCTGCGCCACGGCCAGGCCGATGCCGCGGTTGGCCCCGGTGACCAGTGCGACCGATCCGTTGATCTGCATGGGTGTTCCTCCCAGGTGGGTCCGGTGGAACGGACGCTACCCACGTGGGTTGAAAATGTAAAGTCAGCTGGCCGAGGACAGCGCCGCCGCCAGCTCGGCGGCGGTGGCCGGCCCGGCGTCGACGGTTTCGTCGAGCATCGAGTCGATCAGCTCGGCCAGTCCGGCCGGCGCCGCCGTCCGGTCGCGGAGAGGGACCGGGGGCTCGCGCAGGACCACGGCGACGGGATCGGCGCCGGGCGGGAAGTCGCGCGGGGCGTGGCCGGTGATCATCCAGTACAGGCAGGCGGTGATCGCCCACAGGTCGACGTCGGGGCGGGCGTACTTGTAGTCGATGAGCTGGCGGCGGGGCATGAAAGCGACGCTGCCGCCGACCGCGCCGCTGCGGGTGCGACCGGACAGGCCGGCCTGGTCGAACGCCTTGGCCAGCCCGAAGTCGGCGATCTTCAGCCGGCCGTCCCCGGTGAGCAACAGGTTCTGCGGCTTGAGATCCCGGTGCACGAGGCCGTGGCCGATCGCCGTGCCGCCGTCGGCCAGCGCCACCGGGATGTCGGCCTCGTGGGCGTAGGCCAGGGCGTCGAGGGCTTGCAGCGTCAGCGATACGGCCGTGTCTATGGGCAACGGGCCGGTCAGATGGCCGCCGGTGCAGTACTCGTAGCGGATCCGCAGCACGCCGTCTTCGCTGTCGCTGCCCAGGAAATCGACGATGTTGTTGTGCCGCAACGCCTTGGTGCAGTCCAGCTCGCGTTGGAAGGCGTCGCGGGCGGCCGGGTCGACCTGGCCCTGCTCGGTCAGCGTCTTGACGGCCATGAACTCGTCCGGCGTCTCCTCGATCAGTTCCACGACCCCCTGCGCACCACGGCCCAGTTCCCTGACCCGGTGCGGAAACAGGGCGACATGGAGGATCGTGTCCCCGATCAGCAGCTCGTCCCCGTCCCGCAGTTCCGCCGCCTCGCAGGGCTTTCCGTTGACCACGGTGCCGTTGCGGCTGCCCAGGTCGTGCACGGTCACCGACACCAGGCCCACGTCGATCATGCAGTGCCGGCGGGACACCTTGCGGTCGGCCGGGATCGGGAAGTCGCACTCCGGCGCCCGGCCGATCACGCAGGTGCCGGTGATCACCTGGTTGACCTCGCCGGACGTGAGCCTGATCATCGGAAGTCGTAGTCCCATACCAGCTCCCAGCCGTGCATGGACGAACCCAGGTCGGTGGTGAACAGCGTGCTGCCGTCGTCGCTGAGCATCATGCGATGGAGGTCGGCGGCGTGGCCCTCCATCTCCCGCAGACACTGCCCGGTCCGCACGTCCCAGACCCGGACGACGCGGTCGAGATCGCCGGCGACCAGGAACGTGCCGTCCCGGCTGAGCTCGTACACGCTGGGCCAGCTGGGCGCCGGCAGCGATCGGACCGGCTTGCCGGTGTCGGTCCGCCACACCCGCAACGACTTCCCGTCCGGCGTCACGGCCAGCTGCCCGTCGCCGCTCAGGGCCAGTCGCCGCCGGCCGGTCATCGTGCCCTCGCATGGCACCGAGTACCGGAACTGTCCGGTCGCCGTGACCCACACGCCGGTCGACAGCGCGTAGCTGACGAACAGCAGCTCGCCGTCCGGGCTGAACCGCAGTTCCTCGTGGGCGGAACGGTTCTTCAGTGTCCACTTCGGAGTGTTCGAGTTCCCGTACACGTGGATCTCGTGTTCGTCGCCGACCGACCCCAGCGCCGCCGCGTACTGGCCGGCCGGGCTCAGCGCCACGGTGCGGATCGTGCCGCTGAACGACTTGAGCTCGGCCGTGACGTTGCCGGTGGGCAGGTTGCGCACCCGCAGCGTGCCGGTCTCGTCGCCGATGATGATCGCGTTGCCGGCCGCGTTGACGTCGAACGCGGTGAGCGTGCCGGTTTCCTTGGTGAAGATGCGCTTGACGCCGTCGTCCAGGCGCAGCTGGCGGATGGTGCCGGAGGTGGTCAGCACCAGCGCCAGCAGGCCGTCCACGGCGAATCGGACGTCCACGGCCATGCCGCCCTCGCCGCGGTCGAACGTCAGAATCCGTTCGGAGACCTGGAAATCCCACAGGTCGACCTCCCCGGTCCAGCGGGTGGTCACCATGTACTTGCCGTCCTGGCGCAGCGCCACTGCCGGCGGTTGCGTGGACTCGCCGTCCGCCGCGTACTCGAACAGATGCCAGGCCCCGAGCAGCGACGCCCGCTCGCCGTGCGGGGCGAGTTCGGCCCAGGCCTCGCGCACCTCGTGGTTGCGGGTGTAGCCGGGAACGTCCTGAATGGACCGCAGCGTCGCACCGGCCTCGGCGAACCGGCCCTGCTCGGTGTGCGCCTTCACCTGATCCATGCGGCCGCGGAAGGTGTTCTCCGTGCTGACCAGCTCGTGGGCCTCCTGGGGCCGCGCGTAGCACCAGGGCGCCCGATAGTCGGCCGTGGGCAGGGAACGGAGCGCGATGCCGCCGAAGCTGTCGGCGAAGGCGGCCACGCGGGCGTCGGCGCTGATCGCGGCGGCGCGCACCGACACGATGGTGGGCCGGAGGTCCCGGCCGAGGTCCCGCAGGCAACTGCCGGTCGGCGCGTCCCAGACCCGGACCGGGGACTCGGCGGTCGTCAGCACGGTGGTGCCGGCGATCAGGACGCCGTACGTGTCCCGAATCGGGTTCGGCACCTCGCTGACCACGGTGCCGTGTCGGGCATCCCACGTCGTGAGCGGCCCGCGGTACCACGCGACGGCCGCGCTGCTGCCGTCCGGGCTGATCGCGCCGGTGTCCAGGTCGTACGCGTACACCGGCTCTCCGTACAGCGTGCCCCGCTGCGGCCCGGTCAGGGCGTCAGCGCACACTCCGGTGGCCACGTCCCAGACCCGGACGCTGCTGTCGTTCTTGCCGAACGACGCCGTCACGACACGGCGGCCGTCGGGGCTCAACGCCAGCGAGCCGATCGGCCCCCGGTGCGCGATGACGGCGGCGACCCGGCTTTCGTCCTCCACCGACCAGACCGACACCGTGCCGGAAACCTGGCCCATGGCATAGAAACTTCCGTCCGCGCTGACCGCGACCGCGCACACGCCTCCGCCCTCGCGCAGCCCGCGCCGTCGGCGGCCGCGCGCGAGGTCCCACAGCTCGACCGCGCCGCCTTTGCGGACCACCGCGCCGACCTTGGCGTCGGCACTCAGCGCGACTGCCTCGATCGGATCTCCACGCCGGCTCAGGATCCGCTCCGCGCGCCGGCTGGCGCCCTTGGCCGGCGTCCACAACACCAGCCGGCCCTTCTCGTCCCCGAACAGCACCTCCGTGCCGTCCGGGGTAAGGGCGATCGCCTGGACCTGCTTGTGGTCGAGATCGACGCTGATGGCCGGCGGCCGGTTGTCCAACGCGGCCAACGCCGTCTGAGCGTCCACTGAGGACGGATCGGCGGCGAGGGCCTGGCCCAGCAGCTCGCGGGCCTGTTCGTCGTCGTGCCGCTCGACCTGGACTGCCCCCAGCAGCAACGCGCCGAGGCTGCCGGACGGCTCGGCGGCGCGGGCGGCCACCAGGTCGGACACGACCTCCTCGCCCGTGCGCCGGCCGGCCCGCCACTGGTGCAGGCCCTGGTTGTAGACGGCCGGCAGGTGGTACGGATCCGCGCCGACCGCTTGCCGCCACAGGTCTTCCGCCTCCTCGGCCCGGCCGAGGTCCAGCAGCGACAGGGCCTGGTTGGACAGGCCGTCGGCCAGCAGGCGAGCGGCCTTGGGCTTCGAGCGTGGGTACTCCCCATGGACGTCGATCAGCCGCGAGGCGACGTCGAAGGCCGTGGGCCGCGACTCCGGCCCATCGGCGAAGCAGGAACGCAGCAGCGCCGCGACCTGCTCG
This sequence comes from Kutzneria sp. NPDC051319, assembly GCF_040682195.1. Lineage (NCBI taxonomy): Bacteria > Bacillati > Actinomycetota > Actinomycetes > Pseudonocardiales > Pseudonocardiaceae > Kutzneria > Kutzneria sp. NPDC051319. The sequence goes on from NZ_JBFBAM010000006.1 coordinate 137,199, forward strand.
GGGATGGCCAGGCCGTCGTCCAACAGTGTCGTCAACACCGCGCCGGCCGCCTGGCCGTAGTTGGTCGGGCGGTGGCCGGCGAACATCTCCAGCACGGTGATCGCCCACGACCACACGTCCGACGCCGCCGTGATGCGCACATCGGCCCCGGCCATGGCCTCGGCCTGCTCGGGGGAGCAGTACGCCCGGGTCATGCCGGCGAAGCTGACACCGGCCGGCGCGTCCTCGCCGGCCGGCAACGCCTTGGCCAGCCCGAAATCGGTGACCTTGGCCGTGCCGTCCGCAGCCAGCATCACGTTGGCCGGCTTGACGTCCTGATGCACCAGACCGGCCTCGTGCGCGTGGGCGAGGCCCCAGGCGGTCTGGATCGCGATGTCGAGGATCTTCGCCGTGGTGTCGAGGCCGCCGCCGGCCACCGCCTCGGCGAGGCTGCCGCCGTCCACCCACTCCGCGAACACCCTTGGCATGCCGTCGATCGTGCGGACGTAGACGCAGTTCACGGTGTGCGGGTGCGGGCCGAGGTTGACCCACGTGCCGGCCTCGCGCTCGAAGTGCCGGCGGTTCTCCTCGGTGGTGACCCATTCCGGGCGGGGCGTCTTCACCGCCAGGTCCACCTGCCAGCCGACGTGGTGCACCCGGTGCACCACGCCCATGCCGCCACTGCGCACGTCCTTGACGGCGTAGAGACCAAGGACGGTCTCTCCCGGCTGCCAGACCATCACTCGGCCAGGGCGACGAACAGCGGGCTCCCCACCACCACGTTCACGGCCCGGCCGCGATCCATCTCGGGATAGGGGCTCGGCCCGTGCCGCAGGCGCTTGGCGATGAACTCCAGCTCCTGCTCGTCGCCGCGCAGCTGCCGATTCGCCATGTACGCCAGCTCGAGAACGCTTTCCGGCGCCTCGTCGTCGAGCATGGCCCGCATGGCCGGCATCAGCCCGGGCAGCATCGACGGCGCGAACGTCCGATCCTTCTCCGGCGCTCCTCCGATGATGTGATGGCTGGAGCCGCCCAGCCCCACCACGGTGTCCTCGGTGGCGCCGGCGAAATAGGTCACGCCGCCCGCCGCCTCCCGCCAGCGCATCGCCAGCCGGCCCCGGAAGTACTGGCCCGGCTCGTCGATCGTGCCGACGTCGCAGAAGTCGTCGATGTGCCGCACCACCCGCTCCAGCCGGGCGATCCGGTCGGCGTCGGACTCGACCTTGCGCTTGCCGGTGACCACCTTGAGGTTGATCCCGAGCTCCGTGCTGCGCTTGCCGGCGAACGCCGGATCGACCTGCGGCAGCAGCATGTCGACCTTGGAATCGCTGATGTAGACGTAGTACCGCAGCGACACGGGGCCCCCTTCTGCCGGCCTTGCTACTCCAGTCGGCTCAGGCTACAAGGCGTGGCGGGTCGATCACGGCGGTTTCCGGCGATGGGTATGCTCCCGTTCGTGGGGACAGCGCCCTCGGTGAAGGTAGAACTGCTCGGCGCGGTCCGCGCCTGGTCCGACGACGGCGAGATCCCGTTGGGGCCGCCGCGTCAGCGGGCGGTCTTCGCCATGCTGGCGGCGAGCGTGGGCAAGGTGGTGTCCCGCAGCGAGCTCATCGACGGCATCTGGGGCGAGGATCCGCCGGTTAGCGCCGAGGGCAGCCTCTACACGTACATTTCGGACCTGCGCCGCGCGTTGGAGCCGGGGCGGGCCAACCGAACCCCCAGCCAGCTGCTCGCCTCCTCGGGCGCCGGCTACCTGCTGCGGGTCGACGTCGACCTGACCGGTTTTGAGGAACTTCGCCAGCACGCCGCCACTTTGCTGGCGTCCGGATCACACGGCCCGGCGCTGCGCGCGCTCGACGCGGCGCTGGCGCTGTGGCACGGCGAGGCCTTCGGCGGCATTCCCGGCCCGTACGCGGAACGGCGGCGGGCCAGCCTCGAAGAGCTGCGGCTGGCCACCCAGGAGCAGCGGGCGGAGGCCATGCTGGGCCTGGGGGCGGCCGCCGACGTGGTCGGTCAGCTGACCGAACTGGTCCGGACCTATCCGCTGCGCGAGAGCCTGCGGGCCCTGCTGATGACCGCCCTGCACCGCACCGGCCGCCGCGACGAGGCCCTGGCCGTCTATCAGGACGCGGCCACGCTGCTGATGGACGAGCTGGGCATCGAGCCGAGCCCACCGCTGACCAAGTTGTTCCATCAGTTACAGGCCGGCGAGGTCAAGCCCGTGGTCTCGGCCCGGGCCAGCCATCACGCCCGCGTGCCGGACGGCTTCGTCAGCCGGGCCCGGGAAGTGGCCCGGATGCAGGCCATGGTGGCAGAGGTGGTGGCCGGGCGCGGCGGCGTGATCTGGCTGGAGGGCGAGCCCGGCATCGGCAAGTCCTCGCTGCTCGCGGCCGGCCTGGCCGGGGCCGAGCAGGCCGGCTGCCAGCTCGGCTGGGCCGTGGCCGACGAACTCGGACAACGCTTTCCGCTGCGGGCCGTTCTGGATTGCCTCGACGTGGACCGCCGGTCGGCCGACGTGCGCCGGGCCGAGCTGGCCGACAGCCTGCACAGCCCGGCCAACGGCCTGTTGCCCGGCTCCGACCCGGTGACCGCCGCGGTCGACCGGCTGCTGGCGTTCGCCGAGACGCTCTGCGAGCAGGCGCCGCTGGTGCTCGTGCTGGACGACATGCAGTGGGCCGACGAGACCAGCCTGCTGGTGTGGCACCGGCTTTCCCGTGCCACGACACGACTTCCGCTGCTGCTGGTGGCCAGCGCGCGGACGCTGCCGCGGCGCCCGCAGGTCACCCAGGTCCGGCTGGCGGCCGAGGGCGGCTTCGTCGTCGATCTGGAACCGTTGAGCGCCAACGATGTCGTGGACGTCGTACGGCAGTCGGTCGGCGCGCCGCCCGGGCCGGAGCTGAGCAGCCTGACCGCCCGCGCCGGCGGCAATCCGCTGTACGTGCGGGAGCTGCTGGACGCGCTGTCGCGTGAGGACGCGATCACCGTGGCCGGCGGCAACGCCGAGATCGAGCACGGCATCGCCGCCGCCGCACCGGGTTCTCTCGTGGCGGCGCTGACCCGGCGGCTGAGCTTCCTGTCCGGCAACGTCCGCGCGGTGCTCCAGTGGGCCTCGCTGCTGGGCGGCGAGTTCGCGATGAGCGACCTGTCCGTGGTCAGCGACCGGCCGGTGCCGGAGCTGTTGGGGCTGCTGGAAGAGGCGATCGCCAGCAACGTGGTGGTGGCCAGCGGGGAGTACCTCGCGTTCCGGCACGGCCTGATCCGCCAGGCGCTGTACGAGGGCACCCCGAGCGCCGTCCGGCTGGCCCTGCACAACCATGCCGCGCAGGCGCTGGCCAAGGCCGGCGCGCCGCTGGCCCAGGTCGCCGAGCAGTTGCTGGCCGTGGCCGGTGTGGTCGAGCCGTGGGTCGTGAACTGGTTGCGGGACAACGCTTCCCGTCTGGGGCAGCTGGCGCCGCAGATCACCATGGACCTGATCGGCCGGGCCCTGGCGATGTCGACGCTGACGCCGGCCGCGCGCGAGGCGCTGACCGCGGAGCTGGCGCGGCTGTCGTTCGCGCTCGGCGGCGTGCCGGAGTCCGAGGTGCGGTACGTGATCGGCCGGACCAGGGACTTCGACCGGCTGTCGGAGATGCGGTCCATCCTGGCGCACATCCTGTGCCGGCGCGGGCAGGGCGCGGCCGCGGTGGAGATGCTGCGCGAATCCCTTGACGGGCCGGCAGTGCCGGAGATCTGGAAGGCCCGGCACGAGGTGCTGACGGCCATCGGCGAGCGGACCGGCAACCAGGACCTGACGGCGTGCGAGGTCAGCGCGCGGCGAGGCGTGAAGCGCGGGCAGGAGTGCGGCGACGCCTTCGCCGCCGCGCACGGCCTCCAGGAGCTGTGGGTGGTGCACTCGGTGCGGCGCGAGCACGCGGCGGCCATCGAGGTCGTGGACGAGGCCATCGCCGCCATCGCGGATCTGCCGGAACTGGTCGGCATGCGGCTGAACCTGTTGGACAACCGGCTGTTCAGCCTGCAGAACCTGGACCGGCTCGGTGACGTCGACGAGACCCTGCGGTTCGCCCGGGAACTCGGCCGGCAGCACGCCGTGCCGACCGAGCTGCACCTGCCCGCCGCCGTGCACCACTACTGGACGGGCCGCTGGGACGAGGCCCTGGTCGAGCTGGACGCCGTGGTGCAGGACAGCCCGGAGATGACCTTCTACGGCTTGCGCGAGAGCACCGTGACGCTGCTCCTGCTGCACGGCATCGCGGCGCTGGTCGCCTTGCGGCGAGGCAACGACGACGCCGCGGACGCCAATCTGCTGACCGCCGCCGAGCTGCCGGTGGCGAGCCCCGCCGAGCGGGAGAACTGCGACTTCCTCGTTGCCGCGCAAGCGGTTGCGGCCGAGCGGGACGGGCGTGTCGACGAGGCCGTTTCGCTGCTCAAGCCCAATCTGCGGGCCGACTACTCGCAGATGACGTTGCGGCACCAGTGGTTGCCGGATCTGGCCCGGTTGGCGTTGCAGCAGGGGGATGTGGCGGTGGCTCGCGAGGCCGCGGAGCAGTGCCAGGACGAGGCCGTCCGCGAGCAGCAGCCGGCCCGGGCCTACTCGGCGGCGCTGCGGTGCAGGGCCCTGGTCACGGGTGATCCCGAGCCGGCGATGCAGGCCGTCGAGCACTACCGGAGGATCGGGCGCGCGGTGGAACTCGGGGCGGCGCTGGAGGATCTGGCCGTGCTGCACGCTGCCCGCGGCCATTCGGGCGACGCCGCAACCGCTTTGGCCGAAGCCGTTGCCGTGTACGGGGAATTCGACGCGCGCTGGGACATCCAGCGGGCTCGGGCCCGGTCAGCGGCGGCGCAGCCGTAGGTTGTCGACGGCGATCGCGGTGCCCTCCGGCGTCCGGACGTCGGCGTGGACCCGGTCGCCGGTGTCATCGGCGACGAACTCGATCGGGCCGCCATCCGGCTGGAGGTACTCGTCGCCCCATTGGATCAGGGCCAGCAGCGCCGGGAACAGCGCTGTGCCCTTCTCCGTCAACACGTACTCGCTGCGCGTGCGCTGCCCGGGTTCGCGGTACGGCTGCTTGTCCAAGATGCCGGCCTCGACCAGTTCCTTCAGGCGCGCGGCGGCCACCGGCTCCGTGATCCCGACCCGGCGCACGAAGTCGTCGAACCGGGTGGTGCCGTAGAAAGCCTCGCGTAGCAACAGGAACGCCGACTTGGTGCCGATCACGTCCATCGCCAGCGCCAGCGAGCACCGGGCCGGCTGCCACGAGCCCAGGTCGGCCAGCGCGCCCTCTCGTTTCATGCCGCCACCTTAGACGGCCGGCCCGCCTTTCGTTGCGTGAGGCCGAGGCTGGCGACGGCCGCGACGATACCGATGATCGTCACCATCCAGAAGACGTCGGTGAACGCCTTGTGCTGCTGGTCGTAGCCGACGGGGGAGCCCAGGATCGCCACCAGCAGGGCGATGCCGAACACCGTGCCGATCTGGCGGGCCATGTTCACCACGGCGCTGCCCGTGCCCGAGCGGGCCGGCGGGAGCTCGGCGGTGGCGCTCGACAGCATTGTCGGCAGCGCCAAGCCGACGCCGACGCCGGTGATCAACCAGGCCGGCAGCATTTCGGTGAGGTAGTGCGGTTCCGGGCCGACCACCAGCAGCATGTACAGCGTGCCGACCGTCCACAGAAGACACCCGATGCTGGCGAGGGCGCCCGGGCTCACCCGCTTGTTCAGGGCCTGGGCCACCATGGCGAACACCGGCACCATCAACGGGCCCGGCGCGATGGCCAGTCCGGTTTGGACGGCCGAGTAGCCCCAGACGTCCTGGAGCCAGAACACCCGGGACAACAGGCCGGCGCCGAAGGTGGCGCTGAAGAACGTCACCGCGACCGTCGACCAGACGAAGGTCCGCACCCGCAGCAGGCTGGGCGGGATGATCGGCGACCGGTGGCGCTTGTTGTTGACGGCAAAGGCGATCAGCGTGGCGGCGGCCAGCGCGAGACTGCCCAGGATGCCCGGGCTCGTCCAGCCCCAGCCGGATCCCTCGACCAGGCCGAGGGCCAGCGCCCCGATGCCCACCGTCAGCAGCGCCGCGCCGACGATGTCCAGTCCCGTCTCGGTTTCCTCCGCCCGGTAGTCCCGGATCACCCGGAATCCCAGCACCAGCAGGGCGATCCCGATCGGCACGTTGATCAGGAACACCCACCGCCAGGACAGCTCGACCAGGAAGCCGCCGACCACCGGCCCCAGCGCCGAGGCCAGCGCCCCGATCGACGCCCAGATCCGCACCGACCGGGCCCGGTCCGTCGGCGGCACCGCGTGGATCAGAAGTCCCAGGCTCGTCGGCGTCAGCGCCGCCGCCCCCGCCGCCTGGACCAGCCGGAACGCGATCAGCGCCGCCAGGTTCGGGCTGGCTGCCGCGGCCGCGCTGGCCAGCGTGAACACGGCCAGGCCCAGCAGGAACACCCGCTTGTGGCCCACCCGGTCCGCCCACCGTCCGCAGGGGACCAGCAACGCCGCGTAGATGATCGGGTAGCCGTTCAGGATCCAGCTCAGATCGGCCAGCGAGTGCCCCTGGAAGTCGCGCCCGATCGCCGTGAACGCCACGTTCACCACGAACAGGTCCAGGCTGGCCAGAAACGGCGCCCCGCTCAGCACGAGCAGCGTCCGCCCCGAGCGCCCGGCCAGCTGGCTTGTGTTAACCATAGCCAGGACCGTACCCGGCTGACTGTGGTCAATACAAGTCAGCCGGTTCGCGGTAGGTTGCCGGGTCATCGAGCCGGGGGACGTCAGCAACACCGCGGGCGGTGAGGTCGCCGGCCCTGTGGTGCGGGAGTACCTCCGGTCGCTCGGGCTGGGCAACGGCGGCCTGTCTGCCCGAGGGCACCAGCGCCTACCCGTTCCTGCTCGCGCAGCCGAGTTCGTACAACAGCGGCCGGATAGCCTGGGGTGTGGTGTCGACGTAAGGTCCCTGCGTGATTCGTTGAGACGAGAGGGAAACGGATGTTGACCTCCGAAGAATTCCGACGGCGATTCCCGGCGCTGCGTGAGCTCACGCACCTGGCGTCGTGCAGCCAAGGCGCGCTCTCCGACACGCTGTCGGCCGCGCTGCTGGAATTCCAGCACACACTGGTGCAGTACGGCGCGCCGTGGGACCGCTGGATGGTCGTGGTCGACCGCGCCCGGACGCTGTTCGCGGAGCTGGTCAACGCCGACGTCGACGAGATCGCCGTGCTGCCTTCGGTCTCCTCGGCCGCCTTCCAGGTGGCGTCCACAAGGGACTGGCGGACACGTCCGACGATCGTCAGCACCGACATGGAGTTCCCGTCGGTGGCCCACGTGTGGTTGGCGCAGGAGGTCAACGGCGCCAAGGTCCGTTACGTCGACGAGCACGACGGTGTCGTGCACGCTGAGGACTACACGGCTGCCATCGACGAGACCTGTGGGCTGGTGTCCGTGCCGCTGATCTCCTACCGCAACGGCGTTCGGCTGCCGACCGGCGACGTGATCGAGAATGCTCGGGCCGCCGGCGCACTGACCTTCGTCGACGCCTATCAGGGCGCCGGTGTGGAACCCATCGACGTCCGGGAACTCGACTGCGACTTCCTGGCCGCCGGGGCGCTGAAATACCTGCTGGGCATTCCCGGGATCGCCTTCCTGTACGTGCGAGGCGGTCTGGTGGACGATCGTGATCCGCAGGCGACCGGATGGTTCGGCCGTCGCAACCCGTTCGGCTTCGATCCCCGGCACATCGACTATCCCTCCGACGCAAAGCGATTCGAGGCCGGCACGCCGGCGATTCCCGCCGCCTACGGCGCCGTCGCAGGCTTGCGTTTGCTGGGCGAAGTGGACCAGCAGGCGGTTCGCCGGCACATCTCGGAGCTGGGCCAGTACGCGCACGATTCCTTGGTGGCGGCCGGGGAACGCCTGTGGTCGCCGGCCGATCCGGCGCTGCGCGGCCCGCAGGTGGTGGTCGTGGACGCCGATCCCAACGCCCTGGCCGGTTTCCTCGGCTCGCGGCGCATCGCCACCAGCCCGCGCGGCGACCTCCTGCGCGTCGCCCTGCACTACTACAGCACCGCCGAAGACGTCGATGCCGTCGTCGCCGCCATTCGCAAGTATCGACGCAGTGGAGGATGAGCACCATGGACGGAGCACCGCAGGGGAGTTGTTTGGACGGCTGAAGTCGCGCCAGCCGGCCGTGACCGGCGATCGTCACCGGTCTGTTCCTCGGGTCGACGCCGGCCATCAGCAACGCCGGCCGGCTTCGCAACCTGACCTCGCACAACGGTTTCCTGCCCAATGGCGTCGGGCTGGCGACCTCCGAGCTGTCCGCCTCCGCCCCGACCTGGAGACGGCCCGCGAACGCCTTGACCGCGTCCGCGAGCTGCTCGCGGGACAGCCGGTCAGCGCTGCTCGGCGAATCGCGTCATGGCCGCGCGAAGGTGCTCGCCCTTGGCCGGGCTGCCACGGTGGCCGGACTGGTCGCAGACGAACAGATCCGCGCCGGGCCAGGCCGCGGCCAGCTCATAGGCGGTTTCGACCGGGCAGCTCAGGTCCAGCCGGCCGTGCGCCAGCACCCCGGGAATGCCGGCCAGCTTGCCCGCGTCGCGGATCAGCTGGCCGTCGTCCAGCCAGGCGTAGTTGGCGAAGTAATGGGCGCAGATCCGGGCCAGGGTCAGCACGCTGTCGTTGACCGGTCCGCTGAACGCGCCCGGCCTGGCATTGGGCTCCAGCGACAGCACGGTGTCCTCCCACCGCGCCCAGGCCGCTGCCGCCTGCAGCTGCACGGCCCGTTCCGGGTCCGCCATCCGCCGGGCATAGTCGGCCAACAGATCGACGACGCCGCCGACATCACCGGCGAACCGCGCGTACTCCTCGGGAAAGAACCGGGACGCGCCACCATAGAGCCAGTCGATCTCCCGGTGGCGGCCGGTCATGATGGCGGACAGCGCGATCTCGGACACCCGGTGGGGGTATCGCTCCGCGTAGGCCAGCGCCAGCGTGCAACCCCAGGAGGCGCCGCGGAGCAGCCAGCGCTCGATGCCCAGGTGCTCACGCAGCCGTTCGAGATCCTCGACCAGGTGATGAGTGGTGTTCACCCGCATGTCGGTGCCGGGATCGACCGCGCTGGGCGTGCTGCGCCCGCAGCCGCGCTGGTCGTAGAGCACGATCTGGTAGCCCAGCCCCTCGTAGCTGTCGCGCATCCCCTCCGGGCACCCCTGGCCGGGGCCGCCATGCAGCCAGACCATCGGCTTGCCCGCCGGATCGCCGCAGGTCTCCCAGTACATCTGGTTGCCGTCCCCGACGTCCAGCATTCCGTGCGCGTACGGCTCAGGCATGTGCGGTGTCCCCTCGTGGCGTCGGCCTCTGCCCGATCATGGTGTCGGATCGTGGCGGACGCGGCCATCGAGTTACCGGACGACCTCGTTCCGTAGCTGGCCGAGGCCGGCGACGCGGGTGACGACGACGTCGCCGCCAGGCCCCGCGTGACTGGCGCGAGGAGCTGGCCGGGCCGGAATTCGGCTTCGACGAGGCCAGGCAGTTGGCCGACACCACCATCGCCCTGCGCCGCAGCCACCTGTAGGACGCACCGCCGCTCGAAGACCTCGGAGCTTTCGAGGATCCGCTGTCGGGCTGCGCGCGCGTGCTGTGCGCGGGGCTGATGGGTGATGCCGAGACCCGCCGAGCAGATCACGTGGGTGCTGCGGGTGCCCATGGTCTCGGCGCGTTGACCAGGCGTGAGGCGGAAATCGTGGTGCTGGTGGGCGAAGGCCTGTCCGACGCCGAGATCGCCGCCCGGCTGTTCCTGAGCGAACGGACCGTGGAGACGCATCTACGCAACGGTTGCCGGCGACTGGGCGTCGCGTCACGAGCGGCGCTCGTGAAATGGGTGCGACAGCACCGGGACTGATGCTCCGATCGGATCCGTCGATCGCGTCTTGACTCATCGGATGACTGGTGGTTCCCTGACTCCACCGCCGTGCGCCGGCCGTCTGGTTTCCTGCGACCTGACCAGGAGCACGTAAAATGAGTCATGCTCGAAAAGTGGTGATCGCCGCCGGGGTGGCGGGCCTGCTCGCCGTCGGAGGCGCGCGGCTCGCCGGCGCGGCCACGCCGCACACGCTCGTCGCCTCCTCGCCGTCCCAATTGTCCGTAACGCTGGCACAAGCCCGGCCCGGAGACCGTGTGGTCGTCGGCGCCGGCGACTACGACGCCGGGCTGATCAAGGTCGGCCGCTCCGGCACCGCACAGGCGCCGATCACCATCGCCGCCGCCTCCCTCGACCAGGCGCGCTTCACCGGCTCCGGTGGCCTGGACCTGACCGGCGCGTCCCACGTTGTGGTGCAAGGGTTTGTGTTCGCCGATGGCGGCGGGCTGACCGTGCCCGGGGACGCCAAGGCCAACCGGGTCACGCGCAACACCTTCGAGGGCAACATCGGCGGCGCCGACCTGACCGTGAAGGCCGACGACACCGAGGTCGACCACAACACGTTCGAGAACCGCACCGCGGCCGGCGTGTACCTGCAAGTGGTCGGGCCCGGCGCGCACGACATGGCCCAGCGCGTCCACGTGCACCACAACTACTTCTACAACCACCAGTTCAAGGGCGCGAACGGCGGCGAGTCCATCCGCTTCGGCCTGTCCGGCCGCCAGCACGCCGACGCCAAGGGCCTGATCGAGTACAACCTGCTCGACAAGGCCGACGGCGACTCCGAGGCGATCTCCATCAAGTCCGCGGACAATGTGGTGCGGTACAACACGATCACCAACAGCAAGGGCACGCTGTCGTTGCGGCACGGGTGGAACACGCGCGTCGAGGGCAACATCCTGATCGGCGGCAGCACCGGCATCCGCTTCTTCGGCAACAACCACGTGGTCGTCAACAACATCGTCGAGGACACCTCCGGGCCGGCCATGGAGTTCGGCGGCGGCGAGGTGCGTGACGACACCACCAACGGCACCGACCACGAGTCCTCGGACCACTGCGTCGTCGCCTTCAACACGTTGTCCAGCACCGACTCGCTGATCTGGTACGAGAGCAGCAAGAAGTACCCGCCGCTGGACGACACGCTGGCCGACAACATCCTGCTCGGGCACGGGCAGGCGGCGGCCAAGGGCACCGGCGCCTCCCTGCACTTCACCGGCAACATCCTGTCCGGCTCCTCGGCCGGATCGCTGCCGTCCGGCGCGTACCGAACCGTGGACCCGAAGCTGGTGCGGGACGCCCACAAGCTGTTGCGCCCCAGCGCCGGCAGCCCGGCCATCGGAGCCGCGACCGGTTCCTACCCGCAGGTGACGCTGGACATCGACCAGCAGACCCGCCCGTCGGCCAAGGACGTCGGGGCCGACCAGTACAGCACCTCCGCCCCGGGCCGGCCGTTGACAACGGCTGATGTCGGGCCGAAGGCGCCGTAGCCGTCCCGGTCCCGGCCGACCCCCAAAGCCGGCCGGGACCACCTCCTCACGCCCAGGGCGCGGTGACTTCCCAGGTCGTGTCCTGGGCCCACAGGGTCGTGGTGTCCCAGGGGTTCGCGCCGCCGTTGTGGGCGATGTAGACGTTGCTGTTGTAGTGCCGGATGTCGTAGCCCGGATAGTTGTCGGACTGGAAGGACGTGTAGGCGCCGGAATTGCCGGCGGTGGCGCAGAAGGTGGCGTCCTGCGCCATGAGTCCGCTGCCGTCGAACGGCTGGCGGTGCAGTTGGTAGTTGGAGTGGCGCAGGTAGTCGCCGGGGTAGTTCTTGGACTCGAACGACAGGCACGACTGGTTGGCCAGGCCCCGGCGGACGATCCACGTGGCGTCGGCCTTGTCGAGGTCGCTGCTGATCACCGACGTGACGGCGTCGCCGTTGGCGTGGCGGAGATAGCGGGTGGTGCAGCAGGCCGTGGTGGCCCGCAGCGAGATCGACGAGCCTGGAGTGAGGGAACCGCCGGGGACGCCGTTGGAGCCGCCGTACCCGGCGGACACGATGTTGGCCTGCACGGCGCTGTCGGCGGCGTCGCTGGGAACACCTGTTGTCATGACGCCCTCGAAGAAGGACCCCACATCGGCGTTGCTGTTGTCGCCGCCCGTGCCGAGGACGATCGCGCCCTCCTGGTGCAGGGGGGAGTAGCCGCTCTTCACCGTCGGCTCCGAGCCGGAGTAGGTCGTGGTGAGGCCGCCGGTCTGGGCGTTGGCGCGCTTGAGGGCGAAGTGGTTCTGGCCGTTGTTGGACAGCATCGCCGTGACGTAGGGCAGGATGCCCGGCCCGGGGTCGCCGGCGCTGGTGCCGGTGTTGGACTGGTACAGGCCGTTCTCGAGGTCGGCCGCCACCCACGGGCCCGGCCCGTTGCAGCCACCGAACTCGCAACGCAGGCCCAGGTAGACGGCGTCCATGTGGCCGTTGCCGGTGTCCTGGTTGTTGGTCTCGGCGTTGCCGTAGTCGAAGCAGCAGCCGCCGTTGACGTGCGTGCTGGAGGCGACCATGTACATGCCCTCGGGCTGGCCGTTGACCGCGACCCCGCTGGTCGAGTTGTCGCGGTAGCCCATGCCCGAGGAGATCTCCACGCCGTACGCCGTGTGGCCGCCGACGCTCACCGGCAGCGCATTGGCGGGCGCCCCGACATCGGCCCGGCCCGCGCCGCCCTCGCCCTCGATGGTCAGGTCGTTGTGCCGGGGCGACTGGTCGTAGATGACGTTGATGATGCACGTCGTGTTGGCGCAGAAGGAATCCTGCGCCGCCGCGTTCGCGACACCACCTGTTGTCAACAGGCCGATGTCGGCCAGCCCGCCGTCGGCCCGCTTCACCTGGTATAGCGGGCCGTTGTAGCCGGAGTAGAGGGCCCGGGTCGTGCTGTGCGCCGCCACGCACGGCGTGCCGGCCGAGCCGTAGATGTCGCAGGGCAGCGCCGTCGCCGCCTGCGCCGTGGTCGTGGTGACGGCGGCCAGGCAGGCCGCGATGAGGCAGAGGATCCCGGCGATGGACAGTAGTCGTGGCACTGGGGTCTCCCGGATTCGCAGGGGTGGGGACGCCACGTGGCACCTCAGGGTTACATCGTTGGCACAACGTTGTAAATGCGGCTGTCCGGTTCAGGACAGGGGACAGATGGGAGCGCGACCACCGCCACATGTGCGCCACATGTGGCGGAAGGGGAGCCGTCAGGCGCTGGTGCTTTCGCGGATGGCCAGCGTGAAGGGGGTCTGGATGTCCTCGGGCTCGAACTCGCCGTCCGTCTCGATGCGACGCCGGGCCAGGTCGACGGCGGTGCCGGCGATGGCGTGCTTGTCGGGGGCGATGCTGGTGAGGGTGGGGCGGCTGTAGGCGCCCTCCTCGGTGTTGTCGAAGCCGACGACGGCGATGTCCTCGGGCACGCGCAGGCCGCGGTCGGCGATGGCCCGCAGGGCGCCGACGGCCAGCAGGTCGTTGAAGCAGAAGACGGCGTCGGGCGGCTCGGGCAGGTCGAGCAGGGAGGCCATGGCAGCGGCGCCGTCCTGGCGGTGGTAGTGCAGCGCCGGGCGCACCAGTTCGGGCAGGCCCGCGTCGGCCAGGGCCTGGTGGTAGCCGGCGAGGCGGAGGGCGGCGGTGCCGCGGTAGGGGTGGGCGCCGATGGCGGCGATGCGCCGGCGGCCGATCTCCACCAGGTGGCCGACGGCGGTGCGGGCGGCCAGCACGTTGTCGATGGCGACGTGGTCGATGCGCACGTCCACCGAGTGCTCGCCGATCATCACCAGCGGCACGCCGGGGTCGAGGTCGGCGAAGTCGGAGGCGTGCAGGGCCTCGGGGCTGATGATGGCGGCGTCGATGAGGTGCGGGCCGAGGGCGGCCAGCACGGCCCGCTCGCCGTCGCGGCTGGCCTGGGTCTGCTCGATGAGCACGTTCCAGCCCTGCTCACGGCCGGCGGTGATGACCATGCCGGCCAGCTCGCCGAAGTACGGGATGCCCAGCTCGGGCACGACCAGCGCGATGAAGCCGGTGCGGCCCCGTCGCAGGTTGCGGGCGCCGATGTTGGGCCGGTAGCCGGTCGCGGCCAGCGCCTCCTCGACCCGCCTGCGGTTCTCGGGCTTGACGAAGGAGTAGCCGTTGACCACGTTGGACGCGGTCTTGATCGACACGCCGGCCAGGCGCGCCACATCCCTCAGCGTCACGGCCATCTGTCGACGATAGCGCGGGCCGATTCAGGCCCGGTGGAGATCGTCTTTATTGGCACTCGGGGGGCGCATTCCGGAACGGCCGGGTATCGGTGCTGGCCGGTGCGCCTCCTCCTTCCGGTCGATTCGAGTCCACCTCAGGTCGGAGGAAATACGAGCCATGAACCGACTCATGGCCGGTGTGCGGCCGTGCGTGGCCCAACCAGCATGATTCGAGTGAAATTGCTGTCGTTAACCGTTGCGTCTTTGCTCCTGGTCGGTCTTCCGGCGGCGGCGTCCGCGGCCCCGGATCCGTTGGCCGGCTACGAAAACCAACAGCTCACCTGGGCCGCGTGCCCCTTCTCGGCCGGCGCGGCCAAGCCGGCGCAGTGCGCGCTGGTCACCGTGCCGCGGGACTGGGCCGCCCCGGCGTCGGGTGTGGACATGAAGGTCCAGATCAGCAGAGTGGCCGCGACCGGCGCCTCGCTGGGGGCGATCCTGGTGAACCCGGGCGGTCCCGGCGGCCAGGGATCGTCGCTGGCGGGAGCGCTGGCGAGCCTGGAGCCGAGCGTGAGCGCCCGCTACGACTTCATCGGCATGGACCCGCGTGGCACCGGCCACGAAGGCGGAACCAAGCCGGAGGACCAGGGGGTGCTCTGCAATGTGCCGACCGGTCGGCTGCCGGTCGGTGTGATGGACGCCGGCGACCGCTCGGCCGCGAGCATCGCCGCGCACCAGCAGGTGCCGCGCGCGATCGCCGAGGCGTGCCAGAGCCTGGCCGAGTCGCCGTTCCTGACGACGTGGCAGACCGCGCATGACATGGACCTGATCCGGCAGCTGCTGGGCCAGGCCAAGCTGAACTACCTGGGCTATTCCTACGGCACCTGGCTGGGCGCCAAGTACGCCTCGTTGTTCCCGGCCAGCGCCGGCAAGATCGTGCTGGACTCCAGCGTGAACTGGCAGGGTCGGCTGCTGGCCGACTTCGAGGACTTCCCGGTGATCGACCAGCGCCAGTTCGACGACGTCTACGTGCCGTGGCTGACCCGCAACGCGCCGGACGTGTTCGGCTCGACAACAGATGTTGTCCACCAGAAGTGGCAGCAGGTCCGGGACTACTACAAGGCCCACGGGGTGTCCCCGGACAACTTCAACGGCGCCTTCGTCGGCATGGGCAGCAAGCTCGCCTGGCTGCTGGCCACCGCCGTGTTCGAGAATGGCGTCAAGGCGCTCGGCGGCGCTGCCACGGCCCCGGCCGCCCTGCAGTCCCAGCTGGACACCGCCTTCGGCAAGCCGATGGCCGCCGTGACAACGGCTGATGTCGGCGCCGCGCTGCAGCCCGACTACACGCAGATCTCCGACGTGCGGATCGGTGTCGCCTGCGGCGACCAGCCGACCAGGTCCGCCGCCTGGTACAAGGCGCTGAGCGACCGCCAGGGCCCGAAGTACCCGCTGTTCGGCTGGGCCTACGGCATCTCCGAGAGCTGTGGCTTCTGGTCCGACGCCCCGCGTCAGACGCTGCCGACCCTGCCGCCGTCGGTGGCCAAGAGCGTGCTGGTCGTGCAGGGCGAGTTCGATCCGCAGACCGGCTACGACCAGGCCCACGCGGCCGTCGCGGCGGCGCCGGGCGTCAGCCTGATCTCCGTCGACGACTCGCCGTACCACGGTCAGTACGCGCTGACCGCCAACCCCTGCGTCGACGGCATGGTCAACGTGTTCCTGCTGGACAACTCGCGGCCGGGCAGCGCGGTGTGCCCGGGCGTGCCGCTCATCGGCGAGGACCAGGTGTTCCCGGTGCCCGGCCCGGTCAAGACGCCGAAGGCGGCGGCACGGTCGTTCGCGCCGGCGGTGGCCCCGTCGGCCCTGCGCGACCAGACGCAGGACTTCATCAGCAAGACGAACTCCCTGCGCTGACCCGACGATGCGGTGCGCGCCGGCCGGTGCGCACCGCATCCGGTGGTCACAGCCGGCCGAAGAAGTCGGCCAGCAACCAGCGGCTGATGGTGCTGACCGCCGAACCGGGCTCGCCCTCGCACGACGCCCTGCGGTTCCTGTCCTCGTGGCAGGCGCACCCGGCCCTGTGATCGAATCAGCGTTCCTGCGCTGGGCCGACCGGTTGTTGCGCTAATGTCCGACCCACCGGAGCGGGGGTTGGTGTGGGCGACTCGGTGGTGCGGCGATTCCGGCAGCGGGCGGGCCTGACCCAGGAGGGGCTGGCCCAGCGCTCGGGGGTGTCGGTGCGGACGATCCGGGGCCTGGAGACGGGGGACCGTCCCAACCCGCAGTTGGCTTCGTTACGCCAGTTGGCCGACGCGATGACGCTGTCGCCGGAGGACCGCGACGAGCTGATGGCGTCCGTGCTGGGCACGGCGTCGGTGCCTCGACAACTACCGTTGTCACCATCGGGGTTCACCGGGCGTGAGGCGGAGTTGGCCCAGCTCGACGCGGCGGCGTCGATGGTGGTGATCAGCGCGGTCGCCGGGGCGGGCGGCATCGGCAAGACCTGGCTCGCGGTGCGGTGGGCGCATCGGCACCTTGATCGTTTTCCGGACGGGCAGCTGTTCGTCGACCTGCGGGGATTCAGCCCCGACAGCGACCCGGTCGACCCGCTGGCGGCCCTGCGGGGCTTCCTGGACGCCCTCGGCGTCGACACCGCGCGTGTCACCGGCGACCTGGACGAGCACGCGGCCCGGTACCGGAGCGAGGTCGCGGGCAAGCGGATGCTGATCGTCCTCGACAACGCCGCGACGGCCGACCAGGTCGTGCCGTTGTTGCCGGGCACGCCGACCTGCACGGTGCTGGTGACCAGTCGGCGGGTCCTCTCCGCCTTGCTGCACCGGCACGGCGCCCACCACGTGCCGCTGAGCGCCTTGGACGAGGACGAGGCGCGCGAGTTTCTGGTGCAGGGCCTCGGTTCTAGGCGGGTGGCCGCCGAGCCGGCGGCGGCCGAGGAGCTGATCGAGGCGTGCGGGCGGTATCCGCTGGCGTTGGCGATCATGGTGAGTCGCGGGCGTAACAGCGCCTCGTTGGCCAGGTTGGCGGCCGAGCTGCGGCAACACGGCCTGGATGCGCTGACGAACGTGCTGTCCTGGTCGCTCAAGGTCCTGACCAACGAGCAGCGCACGGTGTTCGCGCTGCTCGGCACCGCCCCCGGCGCGGACATCGGCCTGCCGGCCGCCGCGAGCCTCACCGGGCTGTCCAGGGCGCAGGTGACCGGGGTGTTGCGGGCGTTGACGGAGGCGTCCCTGCTGACCCGGCTGGCCAACGGCCGATACGCGATGCACGACCTCATCCGTGCCTTTGCCGCGCAACAGGACGTCGCCGAACGGCCCGAGGCTTTGCGACGGGTGCTGGACTTCTACCTCCACACCGCCAACGCCGCCGCCCAGCAACTGGATCCGCAGCCGCTGGAGCTGCCGCCGCCGACCGTGGATCCCCAACCGATCCCGGACGTGGCGGCGGCGCTGGCCTGGTTCGACGACGAGCTCCCGAACCTCCTTGCCGCACAACGCAATGCCGTCGGCGCCACGGTGTGGCAGCTGGCCCGGACCATGAACAGCTTCCTGCACCGGCGGGGCTGGCATCACAACCGGCTCGTCGTCTGGCAGGCCGCGGTGGACGCCGACGTGCCGGAGTCGCGGGCCAACGCCCATGGTTTCCTCGGCCGGGCCTACGGCGCCCTGGGCCGGTTCGAAGAGGCGACCGAGCATTTCGAGCAGGCCCTCGCCCATGCCGAGGGCGACACGTTGCAGCAGGCCAACACCTATCGCATGCTCGCGGCGGCGTGGGAGCAGCGCGGGGACGACCGGCGGGCCCTGGAGCACACTTCCGAGGCCCTGAGCCGATATCGCACGCTCGACCAGCCGGTGTGGGAGGCCGACGCGCTGAACTCCATGGGCTGGTACGAAACCCGCCTCGGCGACCAGGACGCCGCGCGCCGGCACTGCGAGGAAGCCCTCACCATGCAGCGCCGCAACGGTTATCGCGACGGCGAGGCGGCGGCGCTGGACAGCCTCGGGCACATCGCCCGTCACACCGGCCGTCACCGGGAATCCGTGGACTACTACGAGCAGGCCCTGGCGATCTTCCGCGACGTCGGCAACACCGTGTTCGCGGCGGTGGCCCTCGACGGCCTCGGCCACCCGCTGGCCGCACTCGGCCGGGCCGACGAGGCCCGCGCGGCCTGGGGCGAGGCCCTGCTGCTGTTCCAGGAGCAGGGCCGTGAGGGCGACGCCGAGCGCGTGCGGCGGCAACTTGACGGCGTGGATCACTCAACTGCCGGGTGAATCGCGCCGGGGCGATTATCATGGCGGCAGGGGGCGATGAACGATGGCGGACCGACGCCGATCGACGTTGCGGGAGCTCCGCACGCGGACCGGGCTCACGCAGGAGGCGCTCGCCGACCGCTCCGGCGTGTCGGTCAGCACCATTCGCGGCATGGAGAACGGCACGCGGGTCAATCCCCGGCCGGACACCCTGCGCCAGCTGGCCGACGTGCTGGGGCTCGCGCCCATCGAGTACGAGGACCTGCTGGCGGAGAACGACCTTCCGCCGGCCGAGCGGTCCACGCGGCCACGGCAGCTGCCGGCGGCCCCGCACGGGTTCACCGGCCGGGCCGACTTCGCCGTCGAGGTGCCGACCGTGTTGACCGGCCCGGGCGGCATCGGCAAGACGTGGCTCGCGCTGCACTGGGCGCATGAGCACGCCGGGGAATTCCCGGACGGGCACCTATTTGTCGACCTACGCGGCCACGGCCCCGACGACGATCCGGCGGAGCCGCTGGCGGCGCTGCGCGGGTTCCTGGACGCCCTCGGTGTGAACGACTTTCGCGGTGGGCTGGCCGAACACGCGGCCCTGTACCGGAGTCATGTCGCCGGTCGGCGGATGCTGATCGTGCTGGACAACGCCGCGAGTGCCGATCAGGTGGCGCCGCTGCTGCCGGGCTCGTCCACGTGCACGGTCCTGATCACCAGCCGGACGACCTTGAGTGCCTTGCTGCACCGGCACGGGGTGCGGCATGTGCGCCTGGACGTGTTGGGGGACAACGAGGCGTACGGGTTATTGGCGCGGCGGATCGGCGACTGGCGGCTGGCCGCCGAGCCCGACGTCGTCCGCGAGTTGATCGGGCTGTGCGGGGGATATCCGTTGGCGCTGGCCATCGTCGCCGGCCGGGCGCACGCGCACCCGGACATCCCGCTGTCGGAGTTCGCCGCCGAACTGACCGAGCTGGGGCTGGACGCCCTGGACGACGCCGATCCGGCCGCCAGTCTGCCGGCGGTGCTGTCGTGGTCGCTGCGGACGTTGACCCCGCGGCAGCGGGAGGTCTTCGGTCTGCTGGGAGTTGCCCCGGGCGTCGACATCAGCGCGGCGGCCGCGGCCGCGCTGACCGGGCTGTCGAGGCCGCGAGTGGTGAAGGTGTTGCGGGAGTTGGAAGCTGCCTCACTGCTGCGGCGACAGGCCAATGGCCGCTACGTCATGCACGACCTGATCCGCCGTTTCGCCGCGACTCCAGGGTTCGACATGAATCGAGGACTGCTCGATTTCTACGTCCGCTCCGCCCTCGCCGCCGATCACGTGCTGGATCCGCACCGGGCGTCCCCGGAACTCGACGCGCCGGAGCCGATGGATGAGCCGGCGGCGCTGGCCTGGTTCGCCGCCGAACACGCCAATCTCCTTGCCGTGCAACTATGGGCCGCCGAGCGTGGCCATTCCCGCGCGGTTCGGCAGTTGGCGTGGGCCATGACCACCTTCCACCTCCGGCAGTCCGATCGTGACGCCGAACTCGCCTCCTGGCGTCTCGCGGCCGTTTCCCATGACGTCCAGGCCCATCGTTATCTCGGTCGCGCCCATGCCGATCTGGGTCAACACCAGGAAGCCCTGGCGCATCTGGGTCAGGCCCTGACGCTGGAGGACGAGGCGGCGGTCCTGGACAGTCGGGGTTACATCGCCCAGCACACCGGCCACCCCGAGTGCGCTCTTCAATGCTATCGGCAGGCCGTCGCGTTGTGGCGCAACGACTTCGAGGCCGCCCGAACGCTGGAGCAGCTTGGGCACGTCCACCGCGCTCTTGACCAGCACGACCAGGCCCGCGAGGTGTGGTCAACCGTGCTGAACGTCTATCAGGGGGCCGCTGCCGACCGGGTGCGCCAGCATCTCGCCGCGCTGGACTGTCGGCGCATCGCCTCACG
Source organism: Kutzneria sp. NPDC051319 (assembly GCF_040682195.1). NCBI lineage: Bacteria > Bacillati > Actinomycetota > Actinomycetes > Pseudonocardiales > Pseudonocardiaceae > Kutzneria > Kutzneria sp. NPDC051319. Next base: position 157,455 of record NZ_JBFBAM010000006.1, read on the forward strand.
CGAAGTGGGGAATCACCTTGCTGGCGAACAGTTCCAGGTGATCGTCGACGTCCCGTGACGGCAGGCCCGGCGCGGCCAGCCGGAGGCCGAAGGTGCCGACCGGGAGATCGCCGACCATGGACCGGATCTTCGCGACCATGTCGTCCGGCGTGAGGATCGAGACCACGCCGCGCAGATCCTCGATGGTGGCCATGCTCCGGATACCGGCGTTGGCCATGTTGTTGGAAGCGGCCAGGCGTGCGGCCTCGTTGAACCAGTGCAACAGGCCGGGGCCGACGAGGGCGAGGGTGCGCTCGGGGTCCTCGGAGACGAAAAGCCAGGGGCTGCCGGTGAGGTTGAGGTGCGGTTCCTTGCCGGTCGGCGCCAGTTCCTCCAGGTACATGCGCCAGACGTCCGGATCGGCGGGGCCGGTGTAGGCGTCGCCGTAGAGGGCGGCCCGTCGGACGGCAGCGCGACTGGTGCCGCCGACCCAGATCGGTGGGTGCGGCTGCTGCACCGGCGGCGGCGTGATCTTCGCGCCGTTGACGGTGTCCCCGACGAGCAGCCGGCGCACGATGTCCAGGTTTTCGTTGGCCCGCTTGCCGATGTCCTCCCGGGCGACGCCGTAACCGGCGAACTCGACGGCGTTGTATCCGACGCCGACGCCCAGATCGACGCGGCCGTTGGACAGCACGTCCAGCACCGCGACGTCCTCCGCCAGCCGGACCGGGTGGTACAGCGGCAGCAGCGCCACGTTGGTCGCCACACGCATCGTCGTCGTGTGGGCGGCGATGGCCGTGGCCGCGATCAGCGGCGATGGCACGAAATGGTCGTCGGTGAAGTGGTGTTCGCCGATCAGGGCGTGTCCGAAGCCCAGCTTCTCGGCGTGCACCAGGTGTTCCACGGTGTCCGCGTACACCGCCGCCGAGCTGCGGGTCTCCGTCGGCGACCGGCGGAAGTCCACGATCAGTCCGAAGCGCATGATCCCTCCCGGATAAGTGGGGACTTGCTCCCCGTTTGTCACGGTAGCACAAGCGTGGATAGAATCCCCACTTAGTGAGAGGAGGGCGAATGCCGACCGTTCGCGCCGACGCGCTCCGCAACCGCGCGCGCATCCTGGCCGCCGCCACCGACGTGTTCGCCGAGCACGGCCCCGACGCCGCCCTCGACGACATCGCCAAGCGGGCCGCCATCGGCAACGCCACCGTCTACCGGCACTTCGCCGACCGCACTTCCTTGCTGCACGAGGTTGTTCGCTGCGTCATGACCCGCACCGCCGACGCCGCCGAGCTCGCCGTCGAGTCCTCGCCCGACCCCTACGCGGCGTTGTGCGGCTTCGTCCATGCCGTCGCCGACCAGCGGATCACCATCCTCTGTCCGCTGCTCTCGTCGGCCGACCACGCCGGCCTCGCGGACCTCAAGCAGCGCGTGATCACCGCCGTCGACACCCTCGTCACCGCCGCCCAGCAGGCCGGTGAGATCCGCTCCGACGTCAGCTTCGCCGACGTGCTCATGTCGCTGGCCCAGCTCACCCGTCCGCCGGCCGGCCGGTCCTGGTCCGATGTCGAGCCCTTCGCCCACCGCAGCCTGCAGATCTACCTCGACGGTCTCCGGGTCGACTCCGACCTGCCCGGCCGTCCCGCCACTGTCGACGATCTCCGCTGACCAGGAGCTGCGATGCGCTTTTCGATCAATCTCCCCAACTTCGGCGACTTCGCCGATGCCCGCACCGTCGCCCGCGTGGCCGTCGAGGCCGAGCAGGCCGGCTGGGACGGCCTGTTCGTCTGGGATCACTTGGTGCACAACAAGAATCTCCGCCGCGGTGTCCCCTTCGGCGACCCGTGGATGCTGCTCACCGCCGCCGCCCTGGCCACAACCCGCATCCGTCTGGGCACCTTGGTCACCCCAGTCGCCCGGCGTCGTCCCGAGCAGCTGGCCCGCCAGGTCGCCACCCTCGATGCCCTCAGCGGCGGCCGGGTCATCTTCGGCGCCGGCCTCGGCGGCCCCATCGAGGACGAGTTCGGCAGCTTCGGCGAACCCACCGACCCCGTCGTCCTGGCCGCGCGCCTCGACGAGGGCCTCGACCTGCTCGCGCGCTACTGGTCCGGCCACCCCGTCACCCACGACGGGCCGCGCTACCAGGTCCGGGACGTCACCCTGCTCCCGGCCACCGTGCAGCAACCCCGCCCGCCTGTCTGGGTCGGCGGCTTCTGGCCCGCCCGACGCCCTTTCCGCCGCGCCGCGCGCTGGGACGGCGTCGTCCCGCTGTTCGAAACCGCCCGCCACGGCCAGATCCCGCCCGTCGACCAGGTCCGCGACATGGTCGCCTACGTCCACGAGCACCGTCCGGACGCGGACGGTGCCTTCGACGTCGTCCTCGGCGGCGCCACCGATCCCGCCACCGCCGCCGACATCCTCGCCCCCTTGGCCGAGGCCGGCGCCACCTGGTGGGACGAGCGCCAGCTCCAGACCGGCCCCGACATCGACCGCCTCGACCCGGTCCTCCGCCGCATCAACGCCGGCCCGCCTAAGCCGTGACGGCCTGACGTCGGCGGGTGCGGGCGGTGGCGAAGGTGACGACGGCGCAGCAGGCGGCGAGGGTGAGCCAGACGGTGGGAGCGCTGCCGGTGAGGGCGAGGGTGACGCCGATGGAGGGGCCGGCGAGGTTGCCGATGCCCATCATGGAGTTGACGAGGGCGTTGGCGCGGGTGAGGTCGCGGTCGGGGACGAGGGAGATGAGCCAGGGGTGGAATGAGGCGGAGTAGGCGCACTCGCCGAGGGCGAAGAGGACGGCGTAGGCGAGCAGACCGGTGAGGCGCAGGGGATACGAGCCGAAAGAGGCGACGGCGGCGCAGAGGTAGCCGGCGACCCAGAGCAGCATCGCCACGCGGAGGCCGAAGAGCTCGGGGCGCTTCTCCAGCAGGCGGGTGATGAGGGCTTGGCACGAGGCGATCACGCCGACGTCGACGATGAGCAGCAGGGACACGGTGGACAGGCCCATGGCCATGAGGTTGACGGAGACCAGGGGAGCGGTGGCCTCGAACTGGCTGAGCCCGAAGAGGTAGACGGCGAGCTGGAAGACGGCGGCGGACAGGGTGATCCGCCACAGCTGGCCGACCGGGGTGGCGGAGGACTCCCGCTCCTCGGCGACGGTGGGCAAGTGCTTGCGTACGAGCAGAATCGCGATGGTGACGGGCAGCATGCCGACGGCGTTGGCGAGGAACAGATAAGGGATCACGGTGCGGGGCAAGGCGAGCGTGAGCCCGGCGGCGACGAGTGAGCCCAGGGCGAGGGTGCCGTTCAGCACGGCGTAGCGCCGGGCGAAGACCCGACGGCGTTCCTGGGCGGTCACCAGGGAGTTGACGATGGGGATGATGGCGGCGAGGAAGCTGCCCTGCCCGACGCCGATGGCCAGCCCGGCGGCGATGACGGCGGGGTAGGAGCCGGCGAGGTAGAGGGCGAAGTAGCCGACGAACCACAGCAAGGTGCCGAGCACACCGAGGGGCACGCCGCGAAGGCGGAGCACGCCGGTGCTGAGCAGCAGGGCGGTGGCGAGGTTGGCGCCGCCGGAGCAGGCGTAGAACACCGCCACCCCGGGCGTGCCGACGCTCGGCAGGTCGGACAGGTAGATGGCGGTGTACGGGAACACCAGTCCGAGGCAGAACGACGACAGCCCGTGAGTGGCGATGAGGCCATTGACCGGCCTAGGCACGAGTGACCTCGCAGGTGATCAACGCCTCGGCGGCGTCCAGGGCGGCCTGACAACAAGTGTTGTCAGAGGTCACGGCGACGAGGGCGGCCAGCCGGGGGATGGCTCCGCGCGGCGGGAGACGCAGCGTGGCGCCGGGCTCGGCCAGGGCGGCGACGTGCTCGATGCCGGGGACCTCGGCGGCGGCAGCGACATCCACCCGGTGCACCACGGCGTCGAACGGTGGGTACACGAAACGAACCTCGGCCGAGCGGGAGTGCGCCGGGGTCAGGTCGGGCACCCGGCCGAGGGACAGCTCGGCCGCGGCGACGACGAGGTCGACGCCGGTGGCGAGGAAGCCGGCGTAGGGGATGAGATCCCCGCCGAGTCGGCCGTTGAGCTCGACCAGCCGAGGCCCGTCGGCGGTGAGGCGCAGCTCGGTATGGGTGACACCAAGCTCCACACCGAGGGCCTGGTGCGCGCCGACGACGAGATCGCGCACGGCGCCGGCCCAAGGCTCATCCGCCCAGTCCGTCAGCAGGTGCCCGACCTCCTCGAAGTGCGGCGCGAAGCCGAGGCGCTTGCGAGCGACGTGCACACACTGGACAGTGCCGCCGGACACGACGCTGTCGACGCTGATCTCCGGCCCGTCGAGGTACTCCTCGACCAGAATCCCGTGCCCGGTGGCCAGCGTGGCGAACGCGGCCCCGGCGGCCAGCCCGAATGCCTCCCGAACCTCGTCGACCGACGTGGCGAGGGCGACGCCGACGCTGCCGGCCAGGGCGCGAGGCTTGACGACAACGGGGAACCCCAACGAGGAAGCGATGGACACGGCCTCGTCGGCGCTGTGGGCCAGGCCGTGGCGCACAGAGGACAACCCGGCGGCCGACAACAGGGACCGGGTCAGGTACTTGTCACGGCAACGGGCGGCGGCCTCGGCCGACATGTGCCGCAGGGACAGCTTCTCGGCGGCCCGGGCGGTGCTCTCCAACACGGTCTCGTCCCAGGTGAGCACGCCGGAGTCGGACCGGGCCAACGCCCGCAGCCCCTCGGCCACGGCGGCGTCGTCGGCGAAGTCGACGACCCGCCAGGAGTCGAGGTAGAGGCTCTGCCACGTGGGCTCGGCCGGCAGCAGCGCGGACAGCCGGTACCGCCGCGCCAGCGAGGCGAACGCGTACTCGCGGTAGGGCCGGCCGCCGCTGCCGACGACGATCACGTGCGGACTCATCCGACGGCCTTGGCACGCAACGGTTCCAGTGCCTCGGCGACGCTGTGCAGCTCGTCCAGCATGCCCTCGGCCGAGGCGGACATGGCATCGGTGCCGGTGAAGGCGCCGTCGCCGTCGATGTGCTGGCCGATGAAGTGGATGGCCACGCACTCGGGCACCGGCACCATCTTCAGCGTGGTGACGACCTGCTTGGTCATCTGCGCGGCCCGCAGGCCGGCCGAGGTGTTGCCGTAACTGACGATGCCGACCGGCTTGTACTGCCACTCGAAGTACAGGTAGTCGATGGCGTTCTTCAGCGCCGCGTTGATGGAGTAGTTGTACTCGGGCGCGACGAACACGAAGGCGTCGGCGGCGTCCACCGAGGCGCTCCAGTCCTTGGTGTGCTGCTTGGTGTAGTTGCGCTCGGACGGGTGGTTGGGCTCGTCCAGCAGCGGCAGGCCGATCTCGGCCAGGTCGACCAGGCGCACCTCGAACCGGCCGTGCTTCTCGGCGATCTTCGTGAACCACTCGGCCACCGCCGGGCCGGAGCGGCCGGGGCGGGTGCTGGCGATGATCACGTTCAGGCGGGGCATCTCGGAAAGCCTTTCGGGTGAAGGGGTTCAGGCCGGCAGGTAGCCGTAGGCGTGGTCGATGCGAAAGCGGACGACGAGGCGGCGGTCGGCGACCATGGCCCGCCGGTAGTCGTCCCAGTCGGGGTGCTCGCCCTGCACGCCGCGGAACACCTCGACGAGCTCCTCGACGGCCTTGTCGTGCGGGTCGGCGGCCACGGCCGACAGCTCGGCCACGCCCTCGAACACCGCGTAGGCGGAGCCTTCGGGCAGCGTGACGTGCAGGCTGACCCGGGGGTCCCGACGCAGGTTGGCGATCTTGGCGCGGTCGTCGGTGGTGGACAGGCGCACCATGCGCTCCGTGGCGTCGTAGTCGAAGTCCACATTGGACAACTGCGGGCGCCCATCGCGTTTGATGGTCACCAGCGCGCCGCGGCGGCGGGTGTCGAGCAGGGAGAGGTAGTCCGGCATGGGTGGGTCCCTTCGGTCACGTGAATTCCAGTATCGGGAAGTGCGCCGGCCGTTCCCGGCGGACTTGACGTTGTACGGACCGGATCTCACGGACGGGTGACGAGGGCGAGCACCCTGGTCGGGCTGCCGGAGCCGCCGACGATCGGCAGCGGCGACGTGATGACCACCGCGCCGGTCGGCGGCAGCAGCGCGAGATTGCGCAGCTGCGTCAGGCCGTACTTGCCGGCCCCGTGCAGGAACCAGTGGCACGGGAACGGCTGCTCGAACTCGCCGGCCAGCCCGGCGTCGGTGCCGACGGTCTCCACGCCGAGACCGATCACCGGCGTCTCCGACGCCAGCCACCGCGCGCAGTCCGCCGACACGCCCGGGGTATGCCGGCCGTTGATGAACGCCTTGGCGTCGCCGCCACGGGCGTCCCACCCGGTCCGATACAGCAGCCAGCCGCCGTCGGGCAGCGGGCCGTGCTCATTGATCCACGCCTTGACGTGTTCCCGCCGCAGCAGGAAGTCCGGGTCTTGGGCCACCTCGTGCGACAGGTCGATCACCGCCGCCGGCGCGACCAGCCGACCCGGCGGAACCTGCGAGACGTCCTGGGTTCCCTTGCCGGACAGCCAGTGCGACGGCGCGTCGAAGTGGGTGCCGGTGTGCTCGGACAGCCTGATGTTGTTCCAGTGCACGGTCGGGCCCGCGGCGTCGAACTCGCTGATCACCTCGCGGGAGAACGGCCATGGCTGGCCGCGGTCGGCCGGCAGGTCGATGATCGGCGTGTCCTCGGACAGCGGCGCGGTCAGGTCGATCACCTCGACCGCACCGGTGCCCAAGGCGGTCAACAGGTCGGCGAGCACGGTCATGCCGACACCTCCTGTCGGGCGGGCACGAGCGTGCTCCACTCGGGATGGTCGCTGCGGCCCCGGGCGACGTCGTCGTAGTGGTTCTGCAACAGGGCGGTGATCGGGCCGCGTCGGCCGCTGCCCACGGGGGTTCGGTCGACGCTGGTGATGGGCAGCAGTTCGGCCAGCGTGCCGCAGAGGAAGACCTCGTCGGCCACGTACAGCTCGGTGCGGTCGATCTCGCGGCGGTGCAAGGAAAGTCCGAGCCTCTCCTCGGCCAGGCGGGCCACGGTGTCGACGGTGATGCCCTCCAGCACGCCGCTGGTGCCCGGCGGCGTGACGAGCACGCCGTCGCGGACCATCACCACGCATGCGCCCGGCGCCTCGGCCACGGTGCCACGCTGGTTCAGCAGCAGCGTTGTGTCGTAACCATTGCGCACGGCTTCGTGCTGGGCCAGCCGGCTGTTGTGGTAGTTGGCGCCGGTCTTGATCCGTGGCGGCATGGAGTCGTCGCTGATCCGCCGCCACGAAGCGATGCTCGCAGCGGCACCGACTTCGTGCTTGGGGGAGCGCGGCATCGGCAGTGCGGTGATGTGCACGCCGGTGGAAGTGGTGTAGGCCAGCGGGTCGAAGTTCGGGCCCTGGTCGAAGTAGGCCACCACGCAGAGATGCGTGTCGACCGTGAGGTCGTTGGCCCGCACCAGGTCCAGGCATGCCCGCTTGAGCTCGGCGTCGCTGTGGGCGATCTCCATGTGCAGGCTCTTCATCGAGCGCCGCAGCCGGGCCAGGTGATCGTCCAGGCGGAACGCCCGCATGGCGCCGTCATCGGCGTAGGCCCGGACGCCCTCGAAGACGTTGGCGCCCCAGAAGGCGCCCTGGCTGCGGGCGTGCACGACGCACTCGTCCCACCGGACCAGACGGCCGTTCTGCCAGGCGTAATCGGGGGCGGTCATGCGGGGGATCCCTTCACGAGTGTGCGGTCGACGCCGGCGGAGAATCGTAGGGCCGCGGCGAAATCCTCGCCCTTGGTGCCACGGGCGGCGAGATGTCCATCCGGTCGTACGACCCACCAGGCGCCGCCGACCGTGCCGTATCGGGCGAGCGAGGCGGCGTCGGACGATCGAACGACCCGCGCGTCGGCGGGAACGCCGTCCGTCGGTGCACCCTCGGGCATCACCACGATCAGGTCACACGAGCTGGAACGGGCCTGCTGCAACAACTCGGCGGCGCGACGGCCGGTGGTGGCGAAGCACAGTGCGACAAAGCGGTGCCCGAGCAGCCGCCGCAGCCGCAACGGCTCCTCGACGATCGGCAGGTCCGGCGCGAACGACCCCAGCAGGGAGTCGTCGGCCGGCTGAACGATGGGCGAGCAGGTGTAGACGTACGGCTCGGCCATGCGCCCGCTGTTGACGTGCTTCTGGGCCAGCCCCAGCGAATGTGACAGTCCCAACAACGCGGCCCGGGCCCAGCGGCGAAGGCGGTTGGGCGGCACCATGAACCGGATGGTGGCCTCGGTGACCCGCAGGTTCTCGCGAGCCGCCGCGTATCGCTCGACGTGGTAGGACTCCAGCAACTCCTCGCCGGCTTCTCCATTGTGGATGGACGCGAGCTTCCAGGCCAGGTTGTCGGCGTCCTGGATGCCGCTGTTCATGCCGCGGGAACCGTACGGGGGCAGGGAATGCGCGGCGTCGCCGGCGAACAGCACCCGCCCGACCCGCAGGCGCGCCACGACCCGCTGGTGGAACCGATAGGTGCTGACCCAGTCGATCTCGTACGGGATGTCGCCGATCACCGCGCGCACCCGCTGGTCGAAGCGGCCGTCCAGGCGCTCGGCCTCGATGTCGGCGTCCGGCGGCAGCTGCCAGTCGATGCGCCAGATGTCGTTGGGCTGCGGGTGCATCACCAGCTGCCGGCCGGGATTGAAGGACGGGTCGTAGTGGAAGTGGCGTTCCTTGGCCAGCGGCAGCTTCGCCTTGATGTCGGTGATCAGGAACCGGTCCTTGTGCGTGTAGCCGGTCCAGTCCACCTGCATCAGCTCACGCATCTTGCTGCGCACGCCGTCGGCCGCGACGAGGTGGGCGAACCGCAGATCCCGCTCGCCGTCAGGGGTGTCGACCCGTACGGTCACGCCGTCTGAGTCCTGTGCCACCTCGACAACCTCGTGCCCCCAACGCAGATCGCACAGCGGGTTGGCCTCGGCGGCCTCGACCAACACCTGCTCGATGCGGTGCTGCGAGATGTTCACGAACGGGCCGAACCCGAGGCCGCGCGGGTACTCGGCGGAGCGGATGACCCGGTTGCGCACGTAGGTGTGCGCCACGGTCCACGTCACGCCTTCGTCTCGAATCGTTTCGGCACAACCGAACTTGTCCAGGATCTCCAGCACGTCGCCCTGGATCAGGCAGGCCTTGGAGCCCTGCTTGAGCAGCTCGGGCCTGGCTTCCAGCAGCACGGTCGGCACCCCGAACCGGGCCAGCCGCAGCGCCGCGACCAGGCCGACCGGGCCTGCCCCGACGATGCCGACGGGTGCGTCGAAATCAGTCATCGGGTCCTCGCAGTCTCGTCGGTCTCCTCGTCGGCCACGTCAACGGCATGGAACACCGGAATGGTCCGCACGGCCTTCAGATACGGCGTGCCCTCCGTGTATCCGGTGCCGGACGCCTCGCCGAGCATGCGCACAGCCAACCGGTAGTGGGTGTTGCGCCATCGCATCAGCGCGCGGGCGAAGCTCTTCATGCCCTCGGCGATCCGTTCGCGATCCTGCTTGCTGACGCCGGAATCGCACAGCTCACGGAAGGCACAGTCCAAAGTGTCCTGTCCGGCCAGCACGCGCTCCCGCACGTCCGGCGCGGAGTGGAAGGCGGCCGAGTCGACGCGGTCGGGGTCGGGCGCCCGGCACAGCGACTCGACAAGCTTGTAGTTGCGGGACTGGATCGCGCTCGCGCCTTCGGTGAACTCGCGGAAGGTGCGGAACGACTCGACCTGCATGGTGGCCAGCATGGAGAACAGCGGCGCGGACTCCCGCAGCGCGTTCTCGGCCGTGGCCAGGAAATGGGCGGCCCGGTCGATCTCGCGGTCGGCCAGCGCGGCCGTCACGCCGCGAAGCAGCACGGCCAGCAGGGAGAACGTCGTCTCGAACGTCTGGAGCACACGCAGGAACAGGTACTCGTCGTGTGCGGTGTAGACCGGCAGCACGCTCAGCTCCTGCGCCCGTTCCTCGCTGAACGACATGTCCGCCTGTACGACGGAACACGCCTGCCGCGCCAGCTCAAGCGGCTCGGTGGCGGTGAGGCCGCCGTCGAGAGACATCCGGGCCAGCACGGGTCGGATCACGCGCAGGCCGTGCTTGCAGCGCTTGACGACCAGGTCCGGATCGGGTCGCATCTCCGGCAGCAGCGCGGTCGCGCCCTCGGCGGCGGCGACCTCGAACGCCAGCGCGTCGGCCACCAGTTGCGCGATCAGTCGGTCGCACCGTGAACGGGCGAACGGCGCCTGCTCCACCGGGTCGTCCACAGTGGGCAGTTGCAGCAGGGCGAGGGCGAGGTAGGTCGGGTAGTCGTAGCGCTGGTCCGGCTTGTCCAGCGCGGTGTCCAGAAAGGACGCAAGGGTCTGGATGTGCTCCCAGGGACCGTGCATGGACGGCAGCCGGTCGCGGACCTCGGCCAGCAGGGACAGCAGCTCGGGGCGCACGAAGTGCTTGCCGACACGGCGGTAGTGGCCGACGACGGCGGCGTAGGGGAACTTCTTGGGGTCGGATTCGTGGAGCCAGGTGCGTAACTCAGCCGTGGACATGGTTCTGTCGCTCGATTCGGGAAAGTGCCGCGCAGAGCGCGTCGATGTCGTCGCTGTTGCTGTGGTGGTGGAACGACAGGCGCACGACGTCGCCACGGGGACTGACCGCGATGTCGTGCTCTGTCAACCGCTTCGCGAGGCCGACGGGATCGGCGTCGACCAGCCCGATGTGCGCGCCTCGCCGATCGCGGGGCAGGGCCCGGACCGTGTGGCCCATCGCGGTCAGGCGATCGACGGCCACGTCGGTGAGCCCGAGGACGTGCTCGCGGACGGCGGTGAGGTCGGTCCGGGCGATCAGCCGCAACCCGGCGTTGGCCGCGTAGACGGCCGGCACGGCGGGGGTGCCCGTCTCGAACCTCGTTGCCGTGGAGGCGAAATCCAGCCGCCGCGGGTCGAAGGCGAACGGGTCGGTCCGGCCGAACCAACCGGTCAGCTGCGGATCACGATCGGTGCGCTCGGGGGAGCGCGCGTAGAGGAAGGCGAGGCCCGGCAGGCCCAGCAGGTACTTCATGGTGCCGGCGACGAGGTAGTCGCAGCCCAGCCGGTCGACGTCGACGGGTTCGGTGCCCACGGCCTGGTAGGCGTCGACGAACACCTCCGCGCCGGCCTCATGGGCGCGCTGGACGACGTCGGCGACGGGCAGCCGCTCGCTGTACTGGTACCCGGTCATGGGCGTCGACACGAGCCGCGTGTCGGCGTCGATCTCGCCGCCGAACACGACTTCCGCGCCGCGCGGGCGTTGCGCCAACCAGACGTGGGCCACGGACGGGAATTCCAGGTCTGTGGTCACGATCTTCGATCGCCGAGCGAAGTCCATTGTGGAGGCGACCTGGTAGGCCCCGACGGAGGCGTTGGGCACCACGGCGATCTGCTCCGGCCGAGCGCCGACCAGGGCCGCGAAGCCGTGCCGGGCCTGGCGCAGCTGGTCCTCGAAGCGGTCCCAGGACATGTCGGCCCGCATCTGCTCCAGCGCGGCGTCCACGTCCACCGACCGCGCGCCGAGGCTGCAACTAGCCAGGTGGACCTTGGTGCCCAGCACGGGAAAGTGGGTCCGGAAGGCGGCAGGGGACAGGCTCACGACGACGTCCCGAGGTGATACCGACCCATCGGGCCGGTCTCGGTCAGCTCGGTGCGCAGCCGCCACAGCTCTGGGAAGAACCGGTCCTCGATCAGCCGGGCCAGCACGTCGGTGCGGGTGCCCTGGGTGCCGAAGACCTCGTTGCCGATGACCCGGGTGAGCATCTTGTAGTGCCGCACCCGCCACAGCGACACCCGCTCGTCGAACTCGATCATCGCCTCGGCCAGCCGGTGCTCGGGGCTGTGCACCTGGCTGCGGTACAGCTCGGCCAGGTCGACCCCCTCGGCGGCCACGTACTCGGCGAACACGCGGCCGAGCGCGTTGCCCTGCCGGTGGATCGAACGCCAGCCGGGGGAGTCCGCGCCGGAGCCGTGCCCGAGCACGGTCCGCATGGTCTGGAAGTCCCATGGCGACAGGTGGTGCATCATCTCCAGCTGTTCGGTCACCAGCACGAGGCCGAGCGAGGCCCGGGTCAGCAGGGCGACCGTGGCGTCGAGGTCACGGGCACGGAGCCGGTCGGTCGCGGTGACGAGCTCGGCGTGGGCGAGCTTGAGCCACAGCTCGGTGGACTGGTGCACCACCTGGAACAGCAGCTCGTCGCGGTGCACGACCTCCTCGGGCCGCCGCTGCAACGACAGCAGCGTGCCCGTGTGCATGTAGCGCTCGTAGTCGTTGCCGCCGTCGCCGTCGAGGATCTGCTCCGAGTAGTCCCGCAGGACCTGGTCGTTGTTCATCGGGCACCCACCCGCTCGACCGGTTCCGCGCTGACCCGGAAGCCTTTCGCCGTCGCCTCCAGGGCTTCGGCCACCTCGGCGCTCGACCGGCCACGGAAGCGGAACCGGCCGCCCACGTGCTCGTAGTAGGCATCGGCCTCAGGCAGGATCTCGCCGACGCCGAGCAGCGCCTCCGCGTACGGCCCGGGCTGGCCGCCGACCATCGATGTCACCTCGGTGATCCGGCACGGGCGAGCCGCGGGCGCCGGGATCAGCAGCCAGCCGCCGACCTCGACAACACGTGTTGTCGGGGGTAGCTGGGGCTCAAGGCCCAGCTGGAGGTCGAAGGCGGCGCGCATGAGGTCGTAACCGTGCAGGTCACGCCAGATGAACGGGATCTCCGAGCCGCCGGCCCGGGCCCCGACCTCCAGGAAGGTGCAGGTCTCGCCGTCGAAGAACACTTCGAGGTGCAGGGGCGTAGGCCGGTCGGTGAGGGCACGGAGGAAGTCGGTGGCGGCGGCGCGAACCGCGCCGATCACCACAGGGTCGTCCACCTCGACCGAGCCGAGGAAGGAGCCCTCGCGGAAGCCCAGGCAGGTGTTGACGTAGCGAGAAACCCGCAGGCAGGCCAGATCCGTGCCGGTGAACACGCCGTCCACGTGGTGGATCGGGTGCGGATTGAACGCCTGCACCAACATCGGCTCGTCGGTGAGCTCGAACGAGGCCAGCGCCGCCGGACCGTCCAGCACCACGACGCCGGCGCTGGAGCTGCCGATGCGGGGCTTGATCACGACCGGCCAGCCATGGATGTCGGCGAAGTCGAGCACCGACTCCGGCCCGGTCACCGTGGCGAACGCGGGGATGGGCAGCCCGGCGGCCGCGATGGCCTGGCCCATCAGGAACTTGTCGCGGAACCTCAGCAGATCGGCCGGCCGGTGTCCCGGCACGCCCCACTCCTCGCGCAGCTGGGCGCCGACGAGCAGGTCGTCCTCCTTCAATGCCACGATGCGGTGCGGCGGGCCGTACTTCGAAACGAGTTCGGCCAATGCCGCGCGGGCCTGCGGCAAATCGTCGGTGGCGTCGACGAGTGCGATGTCGGTCGCGGCCGGCGGCACCGAACTGAGGCCGATCTCGGTGCTGACGTAGGTGACCCGATGCGTCGAATGGTCGAGATAGCGGTGGTAGTCGGCGTAGTGCTCACGCCACCGGTTGATGACGACGACGTGCGGGCGCGCGTCATCGCCCCCCGTTGCTCTGGTCATGTCAGGATCCGTTCAGGAAGTTCTGGTTGTGAAGACGCAGGTCCCGCGGGTGCCGCTATTCGAATACGACACCACGGCCCCGTCGGCGGGCTTGAGCGCCCGCACGAATCCGCCGGCATAACCGGCGGGGTCGACAAAAATCCCCCAGTTCGCCACCCATTCCTCGATGGCATTGGTCTCGGCGTTCAGCACCGGCTCGGTCCTCGGCCGGACCCGGCGCTGCACCACGTGGTCGCCGGTCCGGCGCTCGGCCAGGGCCCGCTGCCACTGCTCGTCGGTGACGGAATGCCCGACCACGGTGCCGACGCCGCCGTAGCCGACGCCCGGCTTGAGTACGAGGTTGCGGCGCTCGTCCCGGCAGTGCTGGACCAGTTCGTCCTGGTCAGCGGCGGTGCCGAGCAGTCGCGTCCATGGCACGACCCGGTCGACGACGGCGTGCTCGTCGGGCGTGAAGGTGGCGCGGACGTCCGGGTCGTGCAGCATCGCCAGGCTGCCCTTGCTCGCGTGCACCCCTGCCCCCAATGACGTGAACAACACGGTCTTGGGGGCGGCGATCAGGAGGTCCAGCTTTTCCTGGCCGGCCGGGTCGTCGACGAGCTCGCCGGCGACGAAGTAGCGCAGCACGACGTCGAGCGGCCGGCCCCGCAGCGTGATGTGGCCGTTCCGCTCGCCGAGCTCGTCGATCTCACCCAGCAACAGGTCGATTCCCTGATCCCGCAACGCTTCCCGCAGCGCGGTGAACACGTGGGCGTGGGCGGCGAGACCGTTGGTGCTCTCGATCAGCGCGACCACCGGCTTGTCGACGAGGGCGGCGGCGCGCAAAGCTGTGGCGACACGGGGAATCGTGTCGACGTGGCCGAGTTCGTGCCGCCGGGCGAAGTCGGCGAACTCGGGCCGGGCCAGGAAGGCGCGGTTGAGCTGCGCGGTGTCGAGGCCGCCGAGTTCGCTGCCGATGTTGAGTTCCAGCAGCTTGAACGAGGTGCCGTCGTGGTAGGCGTCGGCCCGGGCGTACAGCGGTGGCGCGCCGGTGGCGCCGCGGCACATCAGCTCGGCCAGCCGGTCGTCCATGCCCAGCGCGGCGCAGTAGCGGCGGAGATCGCCGTCGAACAGCCGGCCGGGCAGCGAAACCAGAATGTCGAAGACGGCGGCGAGATCGGCGGCGAAATCGCCGATCTCCCGTTCGGGAACAAACAGCGGGCGATCGAGCTGGACCGTGCCGTAAGAAGCGGCATAAGCCTCGGGAAGGCGGAGCTCACGCGCGGTTTCGCGGAGCGGCTTCGACGCCGAGGATTCGGCTAGGTAATGTTTGGTGACGGCGTTCGGCACTGTTGGTGACCCCCTGCTGGTGAATGGTGAATGCGGAGGGTGAGCAATTGCTGTTTCGCTCACGGTGTGAAGTCTACGTTGACGAGGATTGGCGTTTGTCGGCCGACTTGACGGAGTCCAGCCAGCCTTCTTCGACCCGCGTCACGTCCTGTCCACACCCAAGTCCTGGGCGTGGTCGACCGCTACCACCAGCTGGGCTGGTACTGGACTGTCGCGTACCCGTATGTGCGGCTGCACCAGCCGTCGTCCTTCTACGACGTGGGATCGACGGAGCTGGGCAGCGGCCGGATCGACGACGTCGGCTGGAACAAGGGCCTGTGCGAGCTGGCCTCCGCCGGTGAGCTTTCCGGACCCGGTACGTCGACTGCACGGCCGACCGCCTGGCCGAACCCCTTGCTGCGCTCGTCGGCGGGGCCGGGCATCATCGACTGGCTGGTGCCGACCCGGCTGATGCCTCCGTTCAGCGACCCGGCCGCCGTCCAGACCCAGCTGATGCCCCGTTCAGCGACCTGGCCGCCGTCCAGACCCTGCTGGAGCGGTCCCGCCGCTGGCCCGGGTGGAGATCGGGTGGCCCGCGTCCCGCCACCAAGGCTGCCGATGGGGCGGACTCAGTGGCCGTACACGAGATCGTTGCCGATGTCCTCCAGGCTGCGGCCCTTGGTCTCCGGCATCAGTTTGGACACGAACAGGAAGGCCAGTCCGGTCATCACCGCGAAGAACAGGAAGTTCAGCCCGGCCCCGAACGTCGCCAGCAGCGACGGGAAGGCCAGCGCCACCACCAGGTTGAACAGCCAGTTGAACACCACGCACAGGCCGACCGCGCCGGCGCGGACCCTGAGCGGGAACAACTCCGGCAGCGCCACCCACTGCACCGGGCCCCATGAGATGGAGAACGACGCGATGTAGCCGACGATGCCGACCAACGTCAGCGTCAGCAGCAGCGGACCGGTGCTGAGGCCGGACAGGTTGACCACGGCCAACAGGATCATCGCCACGCACATGCCCAGGGCGCCCCACAGCAGCAGCGGCCGCCGGCCGGCCACGTCGATCAGCCGCATCGCGGGCAGCGTCATGAGCATGTTCACCGCGCCGATGCCGACATTGGCCAGAATCGCCCCGGACGCCCCGAAACCGACGTTGGTCAGCAGGGTCGGCGCGTAGTAGATGATCGTGTTGATGCCGACGAAGTTCTGGAAGAACACCAGCAGCATGCCGACGACGAAGATCGGCCGCAGCCGGCCGGTGGTCAGCATGCGCAGCCGCAGAGGTTCGGTCTGCTCGGCTTCCCTGCGCACGCTTTCCTTGATCTCACTGAGTTCCGCCGCCGCGGCCTCCTTGTCGCCCCGCAGGGACAACAGGACCTTCTCGGCGTCGTCGCTGTCCTTGTGGTGCACCGCCAGCCAGCGTGGACTCTCCGGCTGGGTGTAGATGCCGAACATCAGCAGCACGGCCGGAATCACACCGAGGCCGATCATCCAGCGCCAGTCGCCGCCGGACGAAAACGCGAAGTCGACGATGTAGGCCAACAGAATGCCCACGGTCACCAGCAGCTGCATCAGCGAGGTGAGCTTTCCCCGCACCTCCTTGGGCGCCAGCTCCGACAGATACATCGGCACCACAACGGAAGCGACACCGACGCCGACACCCATGACGAAGCGAAAGCCCACCAGGAACGTGGCGTTCCCGGACAGCGCCGCGCCCAGCGTGCCCAGCACGAACACAGCGCCGCTGCCCAGGATCATTCTGCGTCGGCCCCACGAGTCGGCCAGCCGGCCCGCCAGCCCCGCGCCCAGCATGGAGCCGGCCAGCAGGCCGGACACGACAAGGCCCTGGTCGAGCGGGCTCAGCGGGATGTCCTTGTCGATGTACAGCAAGGCGCCGGAGATCACGCCGGTGTCATAGCCCCACAGAATGCCGCCCAGCGCGCCGAAAAACCAGATTCCGTAGTTCCGCGCTGCGGTACGCCGTGGCGTCGGTGCCGTGGCAGAGGTCATCATCACACCATAGGGCCGCCGCACAAGTGAGGCATCTTCAGGAGAACGGCATTCGGGCAGGCCCATTTCCGGCAACAGAGTGAACATCGGTAGGTAAGTGCAGAGCCGTTCTCCTGTCATCGCCCCGAAACGGGCACAGGTCGGTCACGCGAGAGCGGGCATTCGGGCGCGCGACCCAAAGCGGCGCGCGCCCGAACGGTCACTGGGCCGTCAACTGGAACGACTGCGCCGGCCCACCGCTGCACGTCCACTGCTGGAGCAGGGCGCCGTCCGTTGTGGACTGATCCCGCACGTCCAGGCACTTGTTGCTGTTCCGTGCGACGAACCGGTAGCTCCCGCCGCCCTGGTCCACCGCCTGCCACTGCTGGTTGGAGCCGCCGACATAACTCCACAGCTGCACCTGAGCGCCGTCAGCGGTCGCCGAGGACCCGCCGGACACATCCCAGCTCAGGTTGGTCGCATTGCGGTTGACGACCTGGTAGTAACCGTCGCCGGTGGACCGGAACTGCCACTGCTGGTTGGTGGCCGCGGTGCAGGTCCACTGCTGCAGCGCGGTGCCGTTGGCCGTGCCGCGGTTGGCGTCGTCCAGGCACTTGCTGCTGTTCTGGTTGGTCACCGAGTACCACTTGGACGAGTCGATCGGGCCGGTGGGCGGCGGGGTGGTGCCACCGGAGCCGTTCCAGGTGAAGGTGGCCATCGAGCCGGCGGGCATGCTGTAGCCGAACGACTGGCCGCCGTAGGAGACCTGGAAGTTCTGCGTGCCGCCGGAGTTCACCGCGACCAGCGCGATCGAGCCGTCCGGGTTGCGGAAGGCCACGTTCTCGATGCCGCCCTGGTTCTGCGCGGTGGAGTTGATCCGCACCGCCCCGGGCTTGACGAACTTGGCCAGGTGGCCCAGCACGTAGTAGTCGGCGTTGTAGGTGACGGTGCCGCCGTTGACCGTGACCAGGCCCATGCAGTTGCCGCAGGAGCCGATGACCGGACCGTGGTTGTTGTCCAGCGCCATGTTCCACAGGCTGACGCTGCGGGCCCAGTTGCGGGTGGCGCCGACGGCCAGGTTGCGGCCCTGCCACAGCAGCGAGTCGGCGAAGGTGTTGCCCGACTCGGTGCCGGAGCACTCCGTGAAGAAGATGTCCTTGTTCGGGTACTGGTTGTGCACGCCGGTCTGCGCGCTGGGGTCGCCGCCGTAGCAGTGCCAGGCCGAGCCGACGGTGTTGTTGCCGGTCTGGGACAGCACCTGCGTCGCGTAGCCGGGGTTGTCCCAGTTGTGGTCCCAGGCCAGGATCTTCGTGCCCAGCCCGGCCGCGGACAGCTTGGGCGCCAGCGTGTTGATGATCCGGCTCTGCTGGGCGGCGTCCATCAGCATGCCCGGGTAGCCGCCGGGCTGGTTCTGCGGCTCGTTCTGCACGGCCAGGTACTGCACCGGAACGCCGGCCGACTGGTAGGCCTGCACCGACTTGACCAGGTAGTCGGCGAAGGTGCTCTCGTAGTTGGTGGACAGCGAGCCGCCGACCAGGTTGTTGTTGGTCTTCATCCACCCCGGCGCGCTCCACGGCACGACCATCACCGAGGTCGCCGGGTTGAGCTGCCTGGCCTGCGTGACCAGCGGCAGGATGTAGGACTGGTCATGGCTGACCGAGAACCGCGACAGGCCGGGATCGGCCGAGCCGTCGTCGTAGCTGTAGAAGTTGCGCGAGAAGTCGCTCGCGCCAAGGGGCTGGCGCAGCCAGTCCAGGCCGGCGCCGCTGGTCGGGCTGAACAGCGCGGTCATGATGCTGTTGCGGGCCGGGGAGTTGTAGATGTTCCAGGCCGCGGAGTCGGTCAGCGAGGCCCCGAAGCCGACCATGGACTGGTAGGTGGTGTTCGGGTCGACGGTGATCACTGCACCGCTGCCCGGCGTCCCGAACGGCACGGATGCCTTCTGGGTCAACAGGTTTGACCGGTCGGGCGTGGTCAGCCACACGTTGGCCGAGGTTGCCGCGAACGCCGACGGCGCCTGGGCCACCGCGTAGACGGCCCCCGAGGCCACCAGGGCCGCGGCGGCGCAGGTCGCCAGCACTCTGCGGCGGGATTCGGTGGAGGTCATGCAGGGACACCCTCCTCGTGAAACAAATGTAACATATCTGTAACAGGGTTTAGGAAGTGCAGCACTGGTTGTTGGAGATGTCAAGAAAGACTGGTGCGCAACGAAACAATGCGTCGGGCAATGGCGTAACAAATGAAACAACGAGGCATTTCGGGTCCGGGTCGCGGTCCCTCGACTCGGCCGGACGGCCCAGACGCACGGCGGTCGGGCCGGGCCGGTGCCATACTCGGTGATCAT
The DNA here is from genome assembly GCF_040682195.1 of Kutzneria sp. NPDC051319. Classification (NCBI taxonomy): domain Bacteria; kingdom Bacillati; phylum Actinomycetota; class Actinomycetes; order Pseudonocardiales; family Pseudonocardiaceae; genus Kutzneria; species Kutzneria sp. NPDC051319. The sequence goes on from NZ_JBFBAM010000006.1 coordinate 176,687, forward strand.
GGGTATACGCGGCAGGAACCACGTCACGGTCGGTGGTCGTAGCGAGGGTCCGGTGCTGATGTTCGCGCACGGCTTCGGCTGCGACCAGAACATGTGGCGGCTGGTGACGCCGGACTTCGCCGAGGACCACCGCATCGTTCTGTTCGACTACGTCGGCGCCGGCCGCTCGGACCTCGGCGCCTGGCGACCCGAGCGGTACGCCACCCTCGGCGGCTACGCCGACGACGTCCTGGAGATCTGCGACGAGCTCGACCTGCGCGACGTGGTGTTCGTGGGGCACTCGGTCAGCGCGATGATCGGCGTGCTGGCGGCGGCCCGCGAACCGTCCCGCTTCGCCGCGCTGGCGATGGTCGGCCCCTCGCCGCGCTATATCGACGACGACGGCTACACCGGCGGGTTCAGCGCGGCCGACATCGACGAGCTGCTCGATTCGTTGGACAGCAACTATCTGGGCTGGTCGGCGGCGATGGCGCCGGCGATCATGGGCAACCCGGACCGCCCAGCGCTCGGCGAGGAGCTCACCAACAGCTTCTGCCGCACCGACCCGGCCATCGCCCGACACTTCGCCCACGTCACGTTCACCGGCGACAACCGGTCCGACCTGGCCGGCGTGACCGTGCCGACGCTGATCATGCAGTGCCGCGAGGACCTGATCGCCCCGCTGGCCGTCGGCGAGTACGTGCACCGGGCCATTCCGGGCAGCGAGATGGTCGTGCTGGAGGCCACCGGGCACTGCCCGCACCTGAGCGCGCCGGAGCAGACGGCCAAGGCGCTACGCGCTTTTCTCGAGACGCTGCCCGCGAGCCGCGCATGATGAGCCCCACCCACGACGAATCCGTCGGTGGCCCAACAGAGGACGACAACCGCCCGTCATTCTCCGCGCTCCTGGAGGACGACGCGGCCGACCTGTACGACAACGCCCCCTGTGGCTACCTGTCCACGTTGCTGGACGGGGAGATCGCCAAGATCAATGCGACGCTGCTGGACTGGCTGGGCTACGCTCGCGAGGATCTGGTGGGCCGCAAGCGTTTCACCGACCTGCTCACCGTCGGCGGCCGGCTCTACCACGAGACCCACTTCGCGCCGCTGCTGCGCATGCAGGGGCAGGCGCGGGAGATCGCGCTGGAACTGGTGGCCGCCGACGGCCGGCGGTTGCCCGTCCTGGTCAACTCCACGGTCAAGACCGGCGCGGACGGGGCGCCGCTGCTGATCCGCAGCACGGTCTTCGACGCCCGCCAACGCCGTGCCTACGAGCGGGAGCTGCTGCGGGCCCGCGAGGCCGCCGAGCAGGAATGCGCCCGGTGGCAGCGGCTGAGCGAAACGCTCCAGCGGACCCTGCTGCCGCCGATTCTGCCGGCAGTGCCGGGGCTGGAGGTCGCGGCGCACTACCACGCCGCGTCGTACGAGCACATCGGCGGCGATTTCTACGACCTGTTTCCCTTGGCGGGCAACCGATGGGCGTTCTTCCTCGGTGACGTCTGCGGCAAGGGGCCCGAGGCCGCCGTCGTCACGTCGCTGACGCGGTACACCCTGCGGGCGGCCGCCGTCTACGACCCCGATCCCGTCGCCGTGCTGTCCAACCTCAACAGCGTTGTGCTGCAACAGGGCCACGCCGCCGATGCCCGGTACTGCACGGTCGTGTTCGGGCTGCTCGTGCCGGACGGCGACGGCTTCACGCTGACCGTCGCCAGCGGCGGCCACCCGCCGGCCCTGGTGGCGCGGGCCGACGGGCGGATCGAGATGCTGCACACGCCAGGCGGTCAGCTGATCGGCATCCTGCCCGATGCGACCATTGCCGTCGCGTCAACGCGTCTGGCCCCAGGGGAGTCCGTGCTGCTGTACACCGACGGCCTCACCGAGGCTCGTGATTTCGACGGAGCCCAGTTGGGCGATGAGCATCTTGCCCAGCTGGCCGACGGCTTCGTCGGCCGTGGCGCCGTCGAGATCGTGTCGTCCCTGGCGACGATGCTCGACGGCCTCGGCGACCGGCTCACCGACGACACCGCCCTGTTGGCGCTGACCGTCCGGGCCGAGTCGTGAGCGGATTGGCCATCACCACGCGCTCCAGCCCGCGCAGGCACATTCTCAGCCTGCACGGCGATCTGGACATGGCCACCGCGCTCGAGTTGCGCGAGGCGTGCCAGGGTCTGACCTTCACGGCGGGCCAGGAGTTGGTGCTGGACCTGTCCGACCTCGGGTTCTGCGACTCCAGCGGCGTTTCGGCATTCGTCGTGAGCAGCCGATTGGTCGAGTCCTTCGGCGCCACGTTCGCCATCGCCGCGCCGCCCATGCAGCTCACCAGGGTGTTCGCGATGATCGGTCTGAGCGATTTCTTCACCCTGTACGACTCGGTCGACGGCTTGTAGAAACACGAAAGCCGTCGGCGTGGACAGCGCGTGTCCTCGGCTGGTTGACTCGGGATTCCGTGCGGCGGAGGGGGACCCGGTGATCGGTAGGGTGTTGTGCGCGTTAGGCCTGGCGGCGATGCTCACCTCGCCGGTGTCGGCCCGTCCGATGTCCATTGTGGATAACGGTCCGGTCGGTTGGGACGTCTACCGCCACATGGATGCCCTGGGGCTGCCGCAGGACGGGGCGCGCAGCCGTCAGTTCTCCAGCTTCGACCGGACCGGCGGCAATGACGACGGGTTCAACGGCACCTACTCCTGCCTGCGCACGACGGCCGACGGCTGCGTGATCGCGGAGCGTTCCGGGGCCGGTGAGCTGTCGTCGATCTGGTTCACGCGCGACTACGGCGTGGTGGCCAAGACCGGCCGGATCAAGGTGGAGCTCGACGGGAAGACCGTGCTCAACGCCCCGCTTCAGGACGTGGTGGACGGCAAAGTGGGGGCGCCGTTCGTGTGGCCGCTGGTCGGCAACGGCGACGACACCGCGGGCGGTTCCGTGATCAAGGTGCCGATGCCGTACCGGCAGTCGATGCGCGTGACCACCGAACAGAATCCGCTCTTCTACCACGTGGACTACCGCACGTTCGCCGATCCCGCCGGTGTGAGCACGTTCGATCCCGGCGACCGGGCGCAGGACGTGATCGACAAGCTGCGGGCGTTCGGATTGCGCGATCCCAAGGGATCCGCGGCCGGCGCGAGCACCGTGACGGCGTCGGCCGATGCCCTTCCCGGCGGGACGACGACCTTGGCCCAGCTCACCGGCCCGGGCCGAATCACGCAGCTGCGCCTGCGGTTGCCGCAGTTGGCGCGCAGTCCGCGGGTCGGCGACGACGGCCGTGCCTTCGGCGCCGGCGGGCACAGTGCCTTTGCGGTGGCGATCGACCCCGCCAACTCGGGTGTGCGGTTGACCCGCCGCTACGACCCGGGGATCGGCAGTCAGCGCGCCAATCTCGTGGTCGACGGGCAGTCGGTGGGGCAGTGGTCCAACGGGGCCGCGGTGCCCGGTGGGATGTGGGCCGAGCAGGCGATCGAGCTGCCGGCGGCGTTGACGGCGGGGAAGTCGTTGCTGCACGTGGAGAACGATTTCGTGTCGTCCTCCGTGGACGTCAACGAGTTCCGGTACGACGTGCACAGCGAGGTCGGCGCCGACTGGAACCGCACGGACGTGGTCGACCTCGGTCCCGGTCATCCCGGCGAGGAACAGGCCCACGGCTACCAGATCACCGCGCCGACCTGGCAGGGCAGCCGGGTGTTCCGCTACGGCGTGCCCGCCGGTCAGGTCGACGCCACGAACTCCGTGCTGTCCAACGCCCGGCTGCGCATCGCCTTCGACGGTCGGACCACTGTGGACGCTCCGTTGGGCGAGTTCTTCGGCTCCGGGCTCGGGGAGTTCGACACCCGCACCCTGATGTCCTCGATCGACGCCACTCCCGGCGGCTGGTTGACCGCGTGGTGGCCGATGCCGTTCTCCAGCACCGCGACCGTGCAGCTCGTCAACGGCAGTGGTGCGGCGATCGCCGGCGCCACGGCGGAGGTCACCTCCGCACCGGGCGGCAGTGCCCAGGATCCCTTTCACGCCACCCACATCGCCTCGACCACGGTCGACGGGACGGACTTTCCGTTCATGGACGTGCGTGGCCACGGCGTGTTCTACGGCGTCACCCACACCATGCGAGGGCTGATCCCGACCGGCAACCAGCGGGCCTACCTCGAAGGCGACGAGCGGGCCTACGTGGACGGCTCGGCCAGTCCGGCCTGGCACGGCACGGGCACCGAGGACTTCTACGAGTCCGGCTGGTACTTCCGCGACGGTACCACCTACGCGATGCCGCTGGTCGGCAACCCCGCCTACCAGACCGCCGGCGACGGCTGCCAGTACGACTGCACGGGCACATATCGTCTGTTGCTGCCCGATTCCGTGCCCTTCGACACCGGTCTGAGGTTCGGTATCGAGCACGGGCCGGCCAACGACGCCGCGGCGGCCTACAGCTCCACCGCCTACTGGTACGGCGACGGCAATGCCACCGCGACACAGTCCGATGTGGTCGATCCGGCTGACGCCGGAAGCCGTGCCGCGCATGGATATCAGGCCGTCGGCGAAACCCGGGCATCGCTGACCTCCACCTTCGAGGGCAGCGCCCAGCCGGTGACCGGGACCGTCACGGCGGCGACCGGTCCGATCAGCTTCACCGCGCATGCCTCCGGGGCATTTCGCCTGGTGCGCACCGGTGACCAGGCATCGGGGTACCAGAGCGCCACCGTGTTCGTGAACGGCCGGCTGATCGGCGCCTGGGTGGAACCCTTGGCCAACAAGAGTTCCCGTTGGCTGACCGACTCCTTCGAGGTGCCGGGATCGTACCCGTCGACCGTGACGATCCGGCTGGAGCCGACCGCCGGTGCGTGGTCGGCGTCGAAGTACCAAGTGGTGGCTGCTCCGATCGGCTGACAGTCGATTCATCCTTCCGGACGATCGACGCTGCGGCCGAACGACCTCTATACCTGGATGGCGAGTTCCGGCCGCACCGGGAGGAGAGCCCGCCTTGTCCGGATCGACGATTCTGCTGGCGCTCAACGACATCTCGCCGGGGTCGGTGACGGCCGACCAGCTGGCGCGGATCTGCGAGCACCTGGCCGGCGACGGGCACGGCGTGATCCGTGCCGGCACCGACGAGGACGCGCTGGCCCTCGTGCAGAGCCGGGCCGACCTGACCGCCGCCCTGGTGAGCTGGGACCTCCAGGACGCCGACGGCGTCCTGGAACGGCCGGCCGAGGCGGTGCTGACCGTGCTGATGGCCCGCTTCACCCGGTTGCCGGTGTTCCTGGTGACCACGGCGGCGTCGGTGGACGACCTGCCGCTGTGGGTGTCCGAGGCGGTCTGCGGCTACGTGTGGCTGCTGGAGGACACGCCCGGCTTCATCGCCGGGCGGGTCGGCGTCGCCGCGCGGCGGTACCGGGATGACCTGCTGCCGCCGTTCTTCCGTGAGCTTCGGCGTTTCGACGACACCCACGAGTACTCCTGGCACACTCCCGCGCACGCCGGGGGAGTGGCGTTCCTGAAGTCGCCGGTGGGGCGGACGTTGTTCGACTACTACGGGGAGCGGCTGTTCCGCACCGATCTGTCGATCTCCGTGGCCGAACTGGGTTCCCTGTTCGAGCACACCGGTCCGATCGGGGACGCCGAGCGCAACGCCGCCCGGATCTTCGGCGCCGACCTGACGTATTTCGTGCTGCATGGGGATTCCACCGCCGACCGCATCGCGCTGCACGCCAGCATCGCCGCCGACGAGCTCGTGCTCGTGGACCGCAACTGCCACAAGGCGATCTACCACGGCCTGACCCTCACCGGCGGCCGTCCCGCCTACCTTGTGCCCACCCGCAACGGCTACGGGTTGATGGGCCCGATCCCGCCCGCGGCCCTGAATCGCTCCGCCGTCGCGGACCTGTTGCAGGACAATCCGCTTGCGGCCGGGGCGGCGGATCCGTCGGCCGTGTACGCCGTGATCACCAACTCCACCTACGACGGCCTGTGCTACGACGCTGTTCGGCTTTCCGCGCTGTTGGGCGAAAGTGTGCCTCGGCTGCACCTCGACGAGGCGTGGTTCGCCTACGCCCGCTTCCATCCGCTCTATGCCCGTCGATACGGCATGTCCGTGGACGCTTCCACCGTTCCCGACGCCGTCCGGCCGACCGTGTTGACCACCCAGTCCACGCACAAACTGCTCGCGGCGATGTCGCAGAGCGCCATGCTGCACGTGAAGAACTCGCCCCGGTCGCCGGTGGACCACCGGCAGTTCAACGAGACGTTCATGATGCACGCCACCACGTCGCCGATGTATCCCATGATCGCCGGGCTCGACGTCGCCGCCGCCATGATGGACGGCGCCGGCGGCCAGTGGCTGTCCGACGAGGCCGTCACCGAGGCCATCCGCTTCCGTCAGGCCGTCGCCCGCATCGGCCGCCGCATCGCCGTCGCCGGCGACCGGCCCCCGTGGTTCTTCGGCACCTGGCAGCCACCGGAAGTGAGTGATCCTCGCAGCGGTCAGTGTTACGACTTCGCCGACGCCCCGGTGGACCTGCTGCGGACCGAGCCTTCGTGCTGGACCCTCGACCCCGGCGCCTCGTGGCACGGGTTCCCGGGGCTGGAGGAGGGTTACTGCCTGCTCGATCCGATCAAGGTCAGCGTCACCTGTCCCGGCACCGACGCCAGGGGCACGGCCGGCGACACCGGCATCCCGGCCAAGATCCTCACCGCCTACCTGGAGACGCGGCGCATCGTCGTCGAGAAGACCGACGCCTACACGTGTCTGATCCTGTTCTCGATGGGCATCACCAAGGGCAAGTGGGGCACTCTGCTCGACGGTCTGCTGGACTTCAAGTCTCTGTACGACACCGGAACCGCGCTTGCCGACGTCCTTCCCGCCCTGGTCAAGGAGTTCCCGTCGCGTTATGGCCGGCTCACCCTCCGTCAGCTCTGCGACGAGATGCATGCCCAGCTCCGCTCCAGTTCGCTGATTCCGTTGCTGGACGAGGCTTTCACCCATCCTCCTCGACCCGTTCTCACGCCCGCCCAGACCTACCAGCGTCTTCTCCGTGGTGGCACGGAGCTTGTCCGCCTGGCCGAGCTCGCCGACCGCACCGTGGCCACCCAGGTCGTCACCACTCCGCCCGGCATTCCCGTCCTCATGCCCGGCGAGAACGCCGGTCACGAGGACGAGCCCACCCTGCGCTACCTGCGCGCCCTGGAGTCCTTCGACCGCCGCTTCCCCGGCTTTCCCAGCGAAACCCATGGCGTGCACCGCGGTTCCGCCGGCGACTACTGGATCACCTGCCTGCGCCAGTAGCATCGAGCGGCTGACCGACGTGGTTCATCATCTCGGCCGGGCACGTGGCGCCGGCGGCCGGCAGTGTGCCGTCGGTGAGGTAGCGGATGACGTAGCCGTTGAGACAAGTGTTGCCGTGTAGGAAATAGGCGGCGTGGCCGTCGCCGTGCCAGATGGCCCGGGCCCCGGGAAGCTGCGTGGTGACGTGGGCGGCGCCGAGGTTGGGGGCGTTGCTGTCGAGCTCGCCGATCGCGACGAGCGCCGGTGCCATTCCGGTGGCCTTGAGCGGTGCCGGTGGATAGGACGGTGCGAGGGAGAGGCCGACGCAGCGGCCCAGTTCGAGGCGGCCCTCCGCCCAGCCGATGTGCGGGGCCACCGTCTTGAGCCGCTGCTCGATCGGGAGGAACTGGTGGTAGCTGGGCACGTCGGGCATGTAGTCGTGGCACAGCGTCTCGTCGAGCAGGTAGCCCTGGGGCTCCGGCGGCAGGGGAGCGATGGTGGTCAGGAAGTCGCCCGGGTCGCCGGCTTTGGCCTTGGCCAGTGTCTGGGCGAGCTTGGGCCAGGTCGGTGGCGTGAGCAGGCTGTTGAGCATGCCGACGTCGAGTTGGCCCACCGGCAGCGGTGCCTTGGCCACCAGGTCGTCCCAGATCCGCACGGCGTCCTGACCGTGGAGGGCACAGGAGGTGCGGGCGTCGCACCAGTCGCGGAACCGGAACAGCTGCTGTTCCTGGGTCACGGCGCGATCGCGCAGCCAGTCCTCCAGCTGGGGCTGCGTGTGGTCGGGAACGCCGTCGAGGAACATGCTCTGGACGTGATCCGGGAACAGGTCGGCGTAGGCCTGACCGTAGGTGGCGCCGTAGGAGTTGCCGATATAGCGCAGCTTCGGCTCGCCCAGGGCCGTTCGCAGGGCCTCGATGTCGTGCGCGGTCTGCCATGACGTGAGACCGTCGAACAGGGGGCCGGCGGCCTGTCGGCAACTGGCGTCGTAGGCGGCGTTGGCTCGTGCGTGCGCGTCCCAGTCGGCCTGGCCCGTTGCCTTGACGAGGTCGAAGGCCGACGGCTCGGGGCGTGGGCACGGCACGAGGGTGTGGTTGTCGGTCTGTCCGACGCCGCGTGAGTCGATGACCACGACGTCGAAGTGCTGGGTGAGGTCGTCGTACACCGGTGGCAGCGGGGTCGTGTGAACGGTCGAGGTGCTGCTTCCGCTGCCCCAGTTGACGATCAGGGAGCCAAGGCGATGGGTCGGATCCTTGGCCGGGACCTCCGCCAGGTTGATCAGCGTCGCCGGCCCGCCGGGACGCCGCCAGTCGACCGGCACAGTCATGGTGGCGCAGCGAACCCCGGCGCCACAGTCCCGCCAGTCCACAGCGGACTGATCGGCGCTCGCCACGCCACAACCGGCCAGCAGGAACCCGGCGGCCACCGTGGTGGCGATTCGTAGTCGTGCTCGGTTCAGGTTCATGGGGCGATTGTGTTGTCGGTGAATGGCCCTTGTCGTCCTGCTCGGGTGGGTCATCCTCGGGAAGGACGTGCCCTCCGCGTTCTGTCGATATGGTCGGGTTGTGTCTGAGCTCAGAGTGCCGCTGGCCGGGCGGCTGCGCCGTCAGCACTGGCTGGCCCTCGATGCGGTGTTCGCCATGGCGCTGGCGGCTTTCGTCGTGCCGGCGTCGCCGCGGATCGAGCTGTTCGGCCTGCCGGAGCCGGTCGGGTTCGTGATCACACTGGCGGCGACAACGCCTGTTGCCGTGCGGCGGCTCTGGCCTGCGGCCGTGTACTGGGTGGTTCTGGCGGCCTGCGCGGCGCTGGTGCTGTTGCCGGTCATCACCGCCCCGTTCGTCGCGGTCGCGGCGGCCGGCTACACGGTTGCCACGAGGCTTTCGCGCCGTGCGGCGGTGATCGCGCTGCTGGTGGCGGTGGCGGTGCTGCTGGCCGGGGTGTTCGGTCCGCTCGGCGGACAGGCCGTGACCGCGGCGGCGATGGTGATCACGGCATGGGGGTTGGGGATCGCCATTCGGGAGCATCGGATTTACGTTGCCGCGCAACGTGAGCACGAGATCCAGGCGGCGACTGCCCGCGAACGCCTGCGTATTGCCCGGGAACTGCACGACGTGGTGGCCAACGGCATGAGCCTGATCACGCTCCAGGCCGGTGTCGCCGGATATGTGCTGGACAGCCGGCCCGAGGAGGCGCGGCGGGCGCTGGGGTCGATCGAGGAGACCAGCCGGGCCGGGCTGGCCGAGCTGCGACAGATGCTCCCGCTGCTGCGTGACGACGGCGACGCCTCCGCTCCTACCGGGGCGACCCCGGGACTCGGCGACCTCGACACCCTGGTCCGGCGGGCCCGGGAAACAGGTGTTGTCGTGACGGTCGAGACCGAGGACGCCAGGCCCTTGCCGGCGGGACTGGAGCTGTCGGCGTATCGCATCGTGCAGGAGGCGATCACCAACGTGATCAAACATGCCGGACCGGCCCGGGTGACCGTGGCCCTGCACTATGCCCCGGACGCACTGACCATCGAGGTCGGCGACGACGGCGCCGGACAGACCGACAACACCTGTGGTCACGGCCTGCTCGGCATGCGTGAACGGGTCGCGCTCTTCGGCGGCACTCTCACCGCCGGTGCCCGGCCGCAAGGCGGATTCCTGGTCCACGCCGTGTTGCCGACCGGCGGTGCCGTATGACCGCCCGGATACTCGTGGTCGACGATCAGACGCTGGTGCGGGGCAGCTTTCGGGTGCTGCTGGAAACCACTTCGGACCTGGTCGTCGTCGGCGAGGCCGGCAACGGTCGCGAGGCTGTCGACCTCGTGGCCGCGCTCGCCCCCGACGTCGTGCTCATGGACGTCCGCATGCCGGAGATGGACGGCATCGAGGCCACCCGCCGCATCACCGAGACGTCCGCGGCCAGAGTGCTCGTCCTCACCACCTATGACCTCGACGAATACGTCTACGGGGCGCTTCGTGTCGGCGCCAGCGGCTTCGTGCTCAAGGACACGCCGCCCGCCGACCTGATCGCCGCCGTCCGGGTCGTCGCCGCCGGCGAGGCCCTCCTCGCGCCGAGCGTCACCCAGCGGCTCATCCGCGCCTTCGTCAGCGTGCCCGAGACCGCCCCGGCCAGCCTGGACGGCATCACCGCCCGTGAGCGGGAGATCCTCCTGCTGGTCGCCCGGGGCCTGTCCAACGCGGAGATCTCGCAGCGGCTGCACGTCGGCGTCACCACCACAAAAACCCACGTCAGCCGCCTGTTGACCAAGCTCGGCGCCCGCGACCGCGCCCAGCTGGTGATCGCCGCCTACGAATCCGGCCTCATCCGCCCAGCCCGCTGACGTCGCGCGAGTCCCGCTCTCGGGCAAGCATGTGTTGAGTTCATGCCTGCCGGAGAGCGGGACTCGCCGGCATCGGGGACCCCGCGAGTCTCGGGTGCGCGCCGGGTCCCGTGCGGCGCTGCCGGCGGATCGGCCGTGTCAGCTCTGGTGCGGGAAGCCCAGCGCCAAGGCGCGGGCGGCCAGTTCAGGCCAGTCCTCGCCGGCGTGGGGGTGATCGTCGGACTTGAGCAGGCAGCCCAGCGTGATCGGGAGCGGCACGTGGTAGCGGGGCGCGGCGAGCTGGGGCGGGTTGGCGAAGTCGAGCACCTCGGCCAGGTTGTTGGCGGCGGCGTCGCGGACGGTCAGCGGGGGCAGCCCGAAGCGCCACTCGATCATCTTGAGGATCGAGGTGTGGTCGTAGAGGCCGTGCGCCACGGTGGACCGCGGCGAGCGGGGCGAGATGACCACGCAGGGCACGCGGAAACCGCGCAGCCCGGCGCCGAGGTCGGGGTTCGGGTCGGGGCCGACGGGCGGCGGCACGTGGTCGAAGAAGCCGCCCCACTCGTCGTACGTGATGACGAGCGCGGTGCGCGGCCAGTTCGGGCTGGACACCACCGCGTTGTAGACGCCGGCCAGGAAGTGCTGGCCCAGGCGGATGTCGGCGAGCGGGTGCTCGTCCTGGGCCAGGCCGGCGATGGCCTCGCCGAGGAAGCCGGGCTCGACGAAGGACACCGCGGGCAGCCGGCCGGCCGCGGCGTCGGCGTAGAACTCCCCGATGAGGCGGCTGATCCCGAGGTGCTTGAGGCCCCACAGCGCGGTGTAGGGCACGTCGCTGAAGTAGTAGCGGCCGCTGACGCCGGCATCGGCCAGGCGGTCCCAGATGGCCGGCATGGTGGCCAGCTTGTTCACGGATGTTGTCGTGCGGTCGGTCTGCGCCGCGTGCAGGAAGAACCGGTTCGGGAAGGTCGGGGCCATCATCGCCGCGAAGTACCGATCGCACACCGTCCAGTCCCGGGCCGCGCTGCCGTAGAAGCCCAGGTCGTCGGCCTCGAAGTAGCCGATGGAGAGCTCGTCGTTGTCGCCGGCCCGCAGCCAGCCGTCGCAGGCGCCGTTGTTGAACTCGACGCGGCCGCCGTCATACGAGTGGTCGGGGTCGCTGAACCCGCACCCGTGCGGCACGGTCAGGTGGTGCGTCTGGTGGGCGACGCCGTTGTTGTCGGTGAAGGTCAGGCCGGCCTGACGCCCGTCGGCGCCCGGCAGCCAGCCCAGATAGTGGTCGAACGAGCGGTTCTCCATCATCACCACGACGATGTGGTCGATCCCCGACTGCTCGGGCGCGGGCAGCGTGGTCGCCGCCTCCGCCGCCGTGGATCCCATCGCCGCCAGCGCTACCGCCCCCGCCGTGCCCGCCAGAAACTCCCGCCGGGTCACATCGCTCATCGCCGTCTCCCAACCGTTCGGTCGCAGGGCCGCGGCCGAGTATCCACCGGCTCGGTGAGCGGGTGGCGAACATTCGGTGGCCGGGACCGTGACCGCTGTGTGTCGCCGGCGGCGCTTGCCTTTTGAGGCGGGAAAGCGGTCAACAGGGCCGAAACCCGGTACGGTCGCGCCCGTGGCGAATTTCTCGGCGGCAACGGCGGTCGTGCCGCGGGCGACCGCGGGCGAGTTCGACGTCGACCTCGACCCGCAATGGGCGTTGGAGGACAAGCCGAACGGCGGCTATCTGCTCGCGGTCCTCGGCCGCGCGGCGGCGGCGCTGTCCGGGCATCCGCACCTGACGGCCATCAGCGGCTCGTTCGTGCAGTCGCCGAAGCCGGGGCCGGCCGTGATCACCGCCGAGCTCCTGCGCGCCGGCCGTGGCGCGACCCAATTGCGGGCGAGGCTGACGCAGGACGGCCTGCCGCGCGTCGAAGCCCTTGTCACGCAAGGTGTTCTGGAGGATGCCGAACCCTGGTGGTCCGGCACCGCTCCCGTCGACCTGCCGCCCCTGCCAGACTGCCCGCGATCGAGCACCGAGGCCCCCGGCGGCGCGTTCCGCATTCATCTCCTGGACGTCATCGAGCAGCGCCTCGACCCCGTCTCGGGCGGCTTCCGGCACGGCGAGCCCACCGGCCGCGGTGTGATCACCGGCTGGTTGCGCCTCGCTGACGGCACGGACTGGGATCCGCTGAGCCTCGTGGTCGCGGTCGACGCCATGCCCCCGATCGGCTACGACCTCGGCGCCCCCGGCTGGGCGCCCACGGTTCAGCTCAGCGCCTACGTCCGCCGCCTGCCCGCGCCCGGCCCGATCCGGATCCGGGTCGCCGCAACGGATGTCGGCGGCGGCCAGATCGACCACGCCGTGCACGCCTGGGACAGCAAGGACCGCCTCGTCGTGCAGGCCACCCAGATCTGCGCGCTCCGGCTGCCGGCGTCACACTGACCCGGCACGGGTGGCAGCGTCGCGCCGCCCGATTGCCCGGATCCGCGCGACCAGCTCGGGGAACTCGAACGGCTTGGCCGCTCGCGGTCGAGCACCGCCACGTCATAGCCGTTGACCGCCAACTGGCTCAGCGCGCTGTGTCCACCATGGACGATGTCGACGGCCATCGCCTCGCGCCGCAGTCCACTGTGCACAGCCTCGGCGAGCAGCACCTCGTTCTCGACCGCCAGCGCCTGCAACGGCGACTTATCGTCAGTGTCTCGACTACGTGAAGTAGTTGGAAGAACTACCGAAAGTTAGTCCTTCCTGGACTGACGTCCGTTACGGAACGATGATACGGAACGTTGTTAGGACGGTCACGAAACCGGCCGGAGCGGGGCGGAAGGGGTATAAAGGGCTGGTGACCGTTCTTCAGCTGCTCCGCGACCGCAGGCGTGACGGGAGTCTTCCCGGACAGCGCCGCGACGACGCGCGGCTGGTGCTGCTGATCGAAGGCGGCAGCTCCCGGGGCGCCTACTCCAGCGGGATGACGATCGCCATCGAGGAGCTGGGGCTGCTGGCGGCCTTCGACGCGGTGTACGGCAGCTCGGCCGGGTCGCTGAACGCGGCCTGGCTGCTGTGCGGGCAGGCGGCGAAGACACAACACGCCTGGTGGGACCCGCTGATCATGCGCACGACGATCAACCTGGGCAACGCCCTGCGCGGCAGGCCGGTGGTGGACACGGACTTCCTCGTCAACACCGTGTACACGAAGATCATGCCGATGGGCTTCCGGGAAATCCTCGACAACCCGGTGGGGTTCCACCCGATCGCCACGGATGCCCGCACCGGCGAGCCGGTCGACCTGCACGACCGGATCCACGACCAGGCTGGCGTGCGACTGGCGCTGAAGGCGTCCACGGCGATGCCGATCCTGGCCGGGGGACCGGTGGAGATGGGCGGACAGCTGTTCGTGGACGCCGGTATCAGCGAATCGGTGCCGGTGCGGACCGCGCTGAGCCAGCACGCCACGCACATCGTGGCGCTGCGGACGATGCGCGAGGACGAGACGTCGGGGCCGCCGCCGCTGGCCGAAAGGCTGGTGGCGTCCCGGTGGTTCGCCCGGCGGGCCCCGGGTGCCCTCGCACCGTACCTACGCGGCCACGTGCTGAGGGCGGAGGAGGAACGGCTGCTGGCTCGACACCCGGCGACGCTGCAGATCCGCCCGCCGCTGGGCAGCGCCCGCATCGGCCGCACCGACCGGCGCCTGAGCCGCCTGCGCGAGGCCGTCGACGCCGGCCGGCAGGCGGCGTTCGACGTGCTCGCGGCCTGCGTCGACGAGCCACCGAGGAGGTCCACATGTTCGACACCGTGACCCTGCCCGCCGGCAAGATCGCCTACACCGAGCAGGGCTCCGGCCCGCCCGTGGTGTTCGTGCACGGCCTGCTGGTCAACGCCAATCTCTGGCGCAAGGTCGTGCCGCTGGTCGCCGAAGCCGGATTCCGTTGCATAGCGCCGACTCTGCCGCTCGGCGCGCACCAGCTGCCGATGGCGGCCGACGCCGACCTCACGCCGCCGGGCGTGGCCAGGCTGATCGCCGACTTCATCGAGGCGCTGGACCTGAAGGATGTCACCGTTGTCGCCAATGACACCGGCGGCGCGCTGACCCAGATCCTCATGGCCAACCACCCGGAAAGGCTGAGCCGGGTCGTGTTGACGCCCTGCGACGCCTTCGAGGAGTTCTTCCCCAAGCCCTTCGACGCGCTGCCGAGGATGATCCGCAAGCCCGGCGTGTCCTGGCTGCTCAGCCGCCTGCTCCAGCTTCCTGCCGTGCAGCGCCAACCCACCACCTTCGGCTGGCTGGCCAAACGCGGCATCCCGGCCGAGATCATGGCCTCCTACACGCGGCCGACCCGCGACAGCGCGGCCGTTCGCCGTGACCTCAAACGATTCCTGGTCGGAGTCGACAACCGTCACACGCTGGCCGCGGCCGAGGTGCTCAAGGGATTCACGAAGCCGGTGCTGCTGGTCCGCGCCGCCGACGACCGGATCTTCCGCGCCTCGCTGTTCGACCGCCTCGCGGCCACGCTGCCCGACGCCGAACTGGTCGACGTCGCCGACTCGTACACCTTCGTTTCCGAGGACCAGCCGGAAGAACTGGCCCGGCTGATCATCAAGCACTACAGCTGATCGCCCGGCCCCAGCAGCTTCGGCGGCACGTAGCCGTCGCCGTCCTTGGGGTCGCCGGCGTGCGGCCCGGCGTACATCTGGTCCGGCACCACCAGCACCTCGGACGTGCGCTGGAGGCCCATCCGGCCGTCGGCCTCGTCCGGGCCGAGCCAGTCGTCGCCGAACGGCGGCTCGATCGTGCCGGGCGTGGGGAGCCCGATGTTCCCACACAGCAGCACGACCCGGTGCTCGTCCACCGCACACACCTGAACCTCGATCCGGGTCGGCTGCGCCCCGGTGAACCTGTAGTCGAAGTACACCGCCACACCCCGCTGCGGCGTCTGCGGATGCTTCTTGACCTCCCAGTGGACGATCTCGGCCGTCACGGGATAGGTCACGTCGCCGCGGACCACGGTGACCTTGCTCGCGGCGTGCCCCGGCGGCGGCGGTTGCGGTGTGCCGCAACCGGAAACCAGGCACAGCGCAAAACCGGCGGCAGTCAGCGGCGTCCAGATCATGATCCCCCCTGGACGCCACGCTACCACCGGTGGCCGGGATCCCTGGCCCCCCGCCAGGGATCCCGGCCGCGGTCAGCCGACCAGCGGCTGTGCCGACAGCTGGATCTGAGTCCATCCCTGCGTGTCGACGGGGTCGGTTCCGAACCCCTCGATATCGGAACCGTTGAGGTCATAGGGATTGTGGTCGAAGTACCGGTACAGCGCCCCGTCGCGGGTCTGCGCGTAGTACAGGCCGTAGCCGGGCGAGACGATCCGGTCGAAGGTGCTCCAGCGGTCGGCCAGGGTGACGCCGGTCCAGGAGTTGTCGGCCGCGATGTGGTACGAGCGCAGCACGCCGGCGGTGCTGATGCCGATCAGCCAGTCGTCGCCGGTGGCGGCGATGGTGCGCATGGTGAAGCCGTCGCCGATCACGACCCGCTGCCCGACCTGCGAGGCCGCCGGCTTGGGCCGGGAGACCACATAGGACATCAGGGTGCCGTTGGCGATGCCGTACAGGTGGCCGTATCCGTCGTAGGTCAGCATGTCGTGCGTCCAGCCGCCGCCGAGCGGGGTGGGCTCGGAGAAGGCCAGCGAGTTGCTGTTGGTGATGATGTCCACCCGATACAGCTGCGCGGTCGGCGAGGTGACCAGCAGGGTGTTGAAGTTCAGCGTGGCCAACGCCTTCGGCGCGAAACCGAGGCTGGCCGAGGAGACCACGGTCTTGGTGCGGTCGCCGGTCGCGGAGTTGATCGTCGAGTACGTGAGCCGGCCGTCGGACAGCGCGCCGTAGATTCCGGCGGTGACCGCGCCGGGGCCGCTCAGCTCGTCGACGATGCGCTGAGCGTCCAGGGTCTGCTTGCCGTAGCGGTCGGGGAAGGCCGAGCGCTGCACCCGCTGGCAGACGTCGCCGATGTCGGCGGTGCGCCAGCTGCCGTTGGGGTAGAAGTCCTCCATCACGTCCAGGAACTTGTTGGTGGCCCAGGACGGGGTGAGCCGCTGCGCCGCCGTGCCCCACGAGTCGAGCTGCTGGAACAGGCCGAGGCTGGAGTGGTCGACCTTCTCGCTGATGTTCTCGATGGTCGACTCGACGATGGTGGTGGTGATCGCGATGACCGCGGCCCGCTCGTCCAGCCCGCGCTTCTGCACGGCGTCGATGACGGCGCGGGCGCACGACACACGGTAGGCGGTCATATCGCCCTTGAGGCCCTGGGTGAGCACGCCGTTGAGCTTGCTGGCGGCCGCGGCGTCGGCGGACGTGGGCGCGCCGTTGCACGGATCGGTCGTGTAGGCGGCGACCTGCGCGACGCGGGCCTTCACGGCGTCGTCGGAGTCGGTGGCGGCCTGGGCGGTACCGGCGGTCATCATCGCCAGCGCGGCGACGACCGCGGAAGTTCTTGCTGCTAAACGCAAAGCGGACTCCTGGGTGGGACGGCGCCGCGGCCGCGCCGGCCGCGGCGCCGTGGAGACGGATGGGTCAGGCGCCGGGCGGCGAGACGTAGCCGGAGATCGGCTGGTCGTTGTTCGCGCCGGACCTGGCCGTGTCGGGGTCGATCACGCGCCGGGTGACCTTGTGGCTGACGTTGCCGCCGACCACGGTCAGCGTCCCGTCCGGGTGCACCGAGGTGACGACGTCGACGTGGCCGCCGACATGGCCGTCCGGCACGCCGTAGATCACCCAGTCGCCGGGCTTCGGGCTGCCGTGCGCGCTGCCCGAGCGGGGCTTGAACAGGTTGTGGTCCACGCCCCACTGGCCGAGGCCGCGGGCCACGAAGTCGTTGCGCGGCACGCCGGAGACACCGGCCGTGGCCCACGTCCAGGTGGCGAACATGGCGCACCAGTCGAGCTCGCCGGCGTTGCAGGCGGTGTTGTACTTGTCGCAGTCCTTCTCCAGGGTGCCGACCTCGCCGGTGGCCGCCGCGGCGATCTTGCCGCGCAGCGGGTTGGCCGTCGGCTTGACAACACATGTTGTCGGGTCGGCCGAGAGCAGGGTCTGGGTCCAGCCACGGGAGGCCACCGGGTCGTCCAGGTGGTACGCGATGTCGCCGCCGCGGCCGTCGGCCGGGTCGCCGTCCTCGTACCAGTACATGGCGCCGTCGGGGTTCTTGCCGTAGTACAGGCCGCCGCCGGGCGAGACCAGGTTGGTGAAGCTCTGCCAGCCGGCGTCGTCGAGCTGGGCCCGGGTGTAGCCGCCGGACGCGTTGACGCCGTAGCTGATCAGCTGGCCGTCCGAGGCGGTGGCGATGAGCCGGTCGTCGGCCGCCGCGGCCAGCGTCTTGAGGGAGAAGCCGCCGCTGCCGATCTCGACGCGCTGCCCGATCTGCAGCTCGCCCGGCTTGCCGTCCTGGGCCGACATCAGGTACTGGAGCAGCTGCCCGCCGGACGTCGTGCCGTAGATGTGGCCGTGGCCGTCGTAGGTCAGCAGGTTGTGGGTCCAGCCGCTCTGCAGCAGGGACTCCGTGTAGGTGAGGCTGGTGTTGAACGTCTTCACGTCGATCCGGTACAGCCGGCCGGCGGTGGACGTGATCAGCACGGTGTTGGAGTTCAGCGTGGCCATCGCCCTGGGCGTGAACGACAGTGGCGTGCCCGAGGTGACGACGTGCAGGATGTTGCCGTTGTCCGGGTCGATGGACGTGTAGGTCAGGCGGCCGTCGGCCAGCGTGCCGTAGACGGAGACGTTGGCCGAGCAGGTGGCGTCGGCGCTGGCGACCGGGCTGGCCGTCACGGCGACCGCCGTGACGCCGCCGAGGGCGATCGCGAACGCCAGGAGCCCCGCTCTGGCGCGGCGGAACAGGGACATGCTGAAACCTTTCGTGAAGGTCATGCGTGGGTGCCGGTGCAGGTCCAGCGGAGCGGGCCGTAGCCGGACACGCGGCCGAAGATCGTGCCGTCGTCGCCGACCAGGTAGGAACCGTCGGCGCTGGTGCCCGCGGGCAGTGGCAGGTCGGCCAGGTAGGTGGTGTCCGACCACACGGCCGCCGGGCCGTCGTAGGTGTCGCGGTTGCCGGCGATCAGGCCGTGGGCATTGATCGACTGGGCGGTGCCGCCGTGGTCGATCGGGCGGGAGGTGGCGGGGTCGGTCCACAGCAGCGACTGCGCGTCCGGCCAGGCGACGGTCTGCTCGCCGACCACCTTGCCGTCGCGGATGCCGTGGAAGATCGTGTACCTCTCGGCGGCGATCGGGGTGATCTGGCCATGCCGCCACAGGCTCGCCTGGCCGTGGCCGTTGGTGAGCAGCACGGTGCCGTCGTCGTCGAGGTCGGAGCCCTCGCCGGCCGGAGTGTCGATCACGATCGGGCCGGCGGCCAGCGTCGACCAGAGCAGCGTGACGGCGTGGTTGTCCTTCACCGCGTGGCCGTTGGCCAGCACGTCGCCGTGTTCGTTCAGGGCCGTCGCGTAGTCGGTCTCGTACCCGGCGGGCGACGGCAGGTAGGTGAGCGTGCCGTGGCCGGAGTGGCCGCCGGTGAACAGGAAGGCGCCCCGGCGGCCGGTGCCGCGCTGGGTGCCGGACACCAGCACGCTTCCGGCCGAGTTCTCGTCCACGACCTGCGGGTACGTGAAGTCGCTCAGCTCGTCGGCGATGCGCGGCCGCCCGTCGGTCCAGAGCACCGGCACGGCGGAGTCGGAGGTGGGCGAGTCCACCGTGCCGGAGTAGTTGCCGTGGCTGTCGGTGCCGGTGATCCAGGCGTCGTCGGCGTCGTAGCCGTCCGGTGCGACCACCTTCGTGACGGTCCAGTCGCAGGTTTTGGTGTCCGCGGTGGCGGGTAATGCGGTGATGGTTCCCAAGGCGATGATTGCCGCGGCAACGATGCCGATCCTTCGGTGCACTTTCGTCCCCCTTGCTGTTCCCCGGTTCCCCTCGACAGCACGGATATGTAGCGTGCGGTGGTTGTCCGACGCCGGAGAATGAGCGCCGGACATCAAGAACCGGACAATCGTCGAAGCCGGCCTGGGGGCCACATGCCGCGTGCAGAGCGACCGCTCGACCTTGACGGGTCGGCGCTCGGGGAATTCGCCTTCGACCTGCGCAGACTTCGGGAGAAAGCCGGCCGTCCGACCTATCGGGCGCTGGCTGCGCAAGCCCATTTCTCGTCCACCACGTTGTCCGACGCGGCCGGCGGAAAGCGCCTTCCCAGCCTCGCCGTGACGCTCGCGTTCGTGCGCTGCTGCGGCGGGGACGTCGAGGAATGGGAGCAGCGGTGGCACGCTGTCCGGGCCGAGGTGGAGGCCCAACCGGCTACGCCGGACGCCGCCGACACGGGTGCGCCGTACGTCGGACTGGCCAGCTACGAGATAGCCGACGCCGATCGGTACCTCGGCCGTGAGCAGCTCGTGGCCGACCTGGTGGCGCGGGTGGGCCGGCAGCGGTTCACGGCGGTGTTCGGGCCGTCCGGCTCGGGCAAGTCCTCGGCGCTGCGGGCCGGCCTGATCCCGGCCCTGGCCGGCGACACTGCCCTGCTCACGCCCGGCCCGAACCCCATGGCGGCGCTGGCCGGCGTCGACGCGGAAACAGTTGTTGTCGACCAGTTCGAGGAGCTGTTCACGCTCTGTGCCGACGAAGCCGAGCGCGAGCGGTTCATCGCGGCCCTGCTCGACGCCCCGTACCGCGTGGTGATCGGCGTCCGGGCGGACTTCTACCCGCACTGCGCGCAGCACGAGGGCCTGGTCGCGGCCATGCAGGACGCCCAGGTCACCGTGGGCCCGATGACCACGGACGAACTGCGCCGCGCGATCGTCGCGCCGGCGGCTCGGGCGCAGTGCAGCGTCGAAGGTGCCCTGCTGGCCACCCTGATGTCGGAGGCGACGGGCCGGCCCGGCATCCTGCCGCTGCTGTCGCACGCCCTGCTGGAGACGTGGCGGCGGCGGGCCGGCGCGAAGCTCACCCTCGCCGGCTACCAGAACGCCGGCGGCATCGCGCATGCCCTGGCGCGCACGGCCGACAGCGTGTTCGACGGCTTCACCGAGGCGCAGCAGAAGATCGCCCAGGACCTGTTCGTGCGGCTGTGCGTGCTGGGCGAGGGCACCGAGGACACCCGGCGGCGGGTGCCCCGGTCGGAGCTGGATCTCGGCGCCAACGACGTGATCACCCGGCTGGTCGACGCGCGCCTGCTCGTCGCCGACCGGGAGTCGGTGGAGATCACCCACGAGGCGCTGATCCGCAGCTGGCCGCGGTTACGGCGCTGGCTGTCCGAGGACCGCGACGGCCTGCGGATCCACCGGACGTTGACCGAGGCCACGGCGGCGTGGGAGGCGATGGACCGCGATCCGTCGGCGCTGTATCGCGGGGTTCGGCTGAAGCAGGCGCTGGTGTGGCGGGCCACGGCCTCGCCGTCCCTGCGTGAACGGCAGTTCCTGGACGCCAGCGAGCGCGGCCGGCACGCCGAGCTCACCGTGGCGCGGCGGCGGAGCCGGCGGCTACGGCTGCTCATGGCCACGGCCGTGGTGTGCGCGGTGGTCGCCGCCGCCGCTGCGGTGGTGGCCCGCAACGAGCGCACCACGGCCCTGAAGCAGCGTGATGACGCGCTGTTCCAACAGGTTCTGGCCGAGTCGGACTGGCTGCGGGACCGGGATCCGGCGATGTCGGCGCAGCTGGCGTTGGTGGCGGGGCAGATGCGTCCCGGCGACGACGCGGTGCGGACGCGCCTGCTCAGCACCCAGACCGCCACCCTGGCGGCGACCCTCGGCACGCACACCGGCAACGTCTACCTCACGTCGTTCAGCCACGACGGCGCTGTGCTGGCTTCCGCGGCCGACGACGACACCGTGCGGCTGTGGGATCCGCGGTCCAAGACCGCGCTGGGATCGTTGCCCGGTGATCAGCACGGTTGGCTCAGCGCCGCCGTGTTCAGTCCCACCGGGAATGTGCTTGCTGCCGCCGGCAAGGCGGGGACCGTGCAGCTGTGGAGCACGGCGGACCCTCGGCGGCCCGTGCGGTTCGGGCCGCCGATTTCCGTTGGCAGCAGCGTGTATCTGCTGGCCTTCAGCCCCGACGGCCGGCTGCTGGCGACCGCGAACAACGACCGGACCATCGGCTTGTGGAGCGTCGCGGACCCCGCGCATCCCCGGCCGGTCGGCGTGCTCCGCGGCCACACCGGCGCCGTGCGGTCGGTCGCGTTCAGCGGCGACGGGCGGCTGCTCGCCTCCGGCGGCGACGACAAGACCGTGCGCCTGTGGGACATCTCGGAGCTGGAGCATCCGGTTGCCCTGCGCGAGCCGCTGACCGGCCACAATCTGCTCGTGCACTCCGTGACGTTCAGTCCGGACAACAGGTTCGTCGTGTCCGGCAGCCAGGACGGCACCGTGCGGATCTGGGACGTCGCCACCGGGGCGCTCGTCGGCGCGCCCCTGACCGGGCACACCTCGGGCGTGTGGTCGGTGGCGTTCAGCCATGACGGCAGCATGCTCGCCACCGGCAGCGCCGACGGCACCGCCGGGCTGTGGAACATGTCCGAACCCGCCCATCCCGCGCTGCTGGCCCGGGCCACCGCCGGCGGCGACGTCTACACCGTCGCCTTCGCCCCCGACGACAGCCGGCTCGTCACCGGCAGTTCCGACGGCATAGTCCGGCTCTGGTCCCTGCCCGGCAAGGTGTTGCTGGGGCACCGAACCACCGTCGACGCGGTCGCTTTCCGGGCCGACGGCGGGCTTCTGGCCACCGGCGGTCTCGACGGTTACGTGCGGCTGTGGACGGGCACCACGCTCGCCGCCGAGATCCCGCCGCCCGCCGGACAGGTCGCCTCATGCAGCGCCAGCTGCACCGACATCGAGATCAGCCACGACGGGAAGGTGCTGGCGGTGTTGAGCCAGGCCAAGGTCCTCCGGCTGTGGGACATCTCCACGCCGTCACATCCCGTGCAACTGGGCGACGGGCTCACCGTCAAGACGCCCTACCGCGCCGCCTTCGCCTTCAGTCCCGACGGGCGGGTGCTGGCCGTGCCCGAGGACGAGCACGTCGTGCAGCTGTGGGATGTGACCGATCCTCGATTTCCCGTCGCCGTCGGCCGGGTCACCGGTGACATCGGCGGCAACGCCATCGCCTTCAGCCCCGACGGGCGGATGCTCGCCACCGTCGACGCCGACCACAGCATCCGGCTCTGGGACGTCACCAACCGCTCCGCCCCACGGCCGGCCGGGCGGCTGGTCGGGCACTCCAGCAACGTCGTCACCATCGCCTTCAACCCCGCCGGCCGCATGCTCGCCTCGGCCGGGGCCGACCAGGCCGTACGCCTGTGGGACGTCTCCCATCCCGGCGTTTCCGTTGCCATGCAGGGACATACCCAGTCCGTCTCCACCGTCGCCTTCAGTCCCGACGGGCGGGTGCTGGCCAGCGGCAGCATCGACAAGACCATCCGGCTGTGGAACGTCACCGATCCCACCCACCCCACCGCCCTCGGCGCCCCCATGCCCGCCCTCACCAGCCGCGGCGCCGGCCTCACCTACAGCCCCGACGGCTCCCTGCTGGCCATCACCGACGACGCCAACGCCGTGCAGCTGCTGGACCTGGACGACGGGCACGCCGTCACCCGCATCTGCGCCACCACCGACACCCCGACCCCCGACCAGTGGCGCCGCTACCTGCCGACCCTGCCCTACGACCCGCCCTGCGCCGAGTGAACCGCTACCGGACGACCTTGTCGAAGACCTCGTTGAGGGCCTCGGTGGAGCTGGGGTGGGTGTAGATCGAGTCGCGGAGCTCGGTGGCGGTGATGTCGTGCCGCATGGCGAGGGCGACGGTGTTGACGATCTCCTGGGCGTCGATGCTGAGCAGGGCGGCGCCGAGGACGAGGTCGGTGTTGGCGTCGACGACGAACTTCATGACGCCGCGGGTTTCCTCGACGGTGTAGGCGCGGGGCATGGCGATGATGTCGGCGACCATTTCCCGGGAGACGGTGATGTCGAGGTTGCGGGCGCGGGCCTCGTGCTCGGTCAGGCCGACGGTGGCCAGCGGCGGCGTGGTGAAAAGGGTGTGGGGCACGGCGACGCGGTCGGTGGTGGCGCGCTTGCCTTCGCCGAGGAGTTGGTCGAGCACGATGCGGGCGTCGTCGAGGGAGATGTAGGTGAACTGAGGGCCGTCGTTGACGTCGCCGAGGGCGAAGATGTGGGGCTGGCTGGTGCGCAGGTGCTCGTCGACCACGATGGAGCCGTTGGGCGCGGTACGGACGCCGGCGGCGTCGAGCCCGAGGCCGGCGGTGACGGCGCGGCGGCCGGTGGCCGGGAGAACGGCGGCGGCCTCGATGGTGTGGGTCGTTTGGTCTTTTGTGTACACAACCTTGTTGTCGGCGATCTCGACGACCTGAGCGCCGGTGACGACCTGGATGCCGTCACCGGCCAGGATTTCCGTGACCACGGAGGCGATGTCGGCGTCCTCGCGGGGCAGTAGCTGGTCGGCCGCCTCGATCACCGTGACGTCGGCGCCGAAGTGCCGGTAGATGGAGGCGAACTCCAGGCCGAGGTAGCCGCCGCCGATGATCACCAGGCTCCGGGGGAGGTCGGTGGCGCGGGTGAGTTCGGTGCTGCTGACCAGGAGCGGGCTGTCGGCCAGGCCCGGGATCGCCGGCAGGACGGGCTCGGAGCCGGTGTTGATCAGGATTGTCGGCGCGGTCACGGTGATCCGGTCGTCGCCCTCGCCGACAGCGATGGTGTGCGGGTCGAGGAAGGTCGCGGCGCCGGTGATCACGGTCGCGGTGTCCTTGCCGTCCAGCGACTCGAAGTTGCCGGCGCGGAAGGCGGTGGTCAGCTTGCGGACGCCGGCGACGGAGTTGGCGAAGAACTCCTGCGCGTCGTCCTCCAACCGCCGCGAGTTCGAGTAGTGCACCAGCATTTTCGTCGGCACGCAGCCGACGTTGGGGCAGGTGCCGCCGTACATGTTCTCGGACCGTTCGACCAGGATCACGCGGCGGCCGGCGTCGGTGAGCGCGTGGGCGGCGGCCTTGCCGCCCTTGCCGAAGCCGACGACCAGCACGTCCGCGGTGAGGGGAGTAGCCATGCCGCCGAAGCTAGGCCGTCCGGTGTGATACAAACAGACCTGTCCGAACCGAATTTCTGCCCGAGAGTCTCATTATGGACCCGATCAGCCGCCTGCTCCGCATGGCGCGGGTCAGGGCCGCCATCGACAAGCGTTGCCTGTTGAGCGGCGCCACCCGCATGGACGTCGCCCCCTACCGCGAGCTGGAGACGCCGTTCCACGTCCTGCTGGACGGCGAGTGTGAACTCCATCTCGGCCCTGAGATCCTGCATCTGCGTGCCGGCGACGTCGTGCTGATCCCCAGCGGCTCGCCGCACCGGGTGATCACTCCCGGTTGCGGCCGACAGCGAGGCACGACCGAGACCGCCGGCGACGCTTTCGTGACGACGCACAGCAAACGCGGCGGTGCGGCGGTCATCGACCTGTTCTGCGGGCACTACACGTTCGATCCGGGCGCCGGGGCCGTCCTGTCGCGCAGCCTGCCCGAGCCGCTGAAAGTCTCTTTTGGACAGTCCGCCGCCGAGCTTTCGATGTTGAGCGCGTTGATGCGCGGAGAGGCGCAGCACGAGGGAACCGGCACCGCCGCCGTCCTGTCGGCCCTGTCCACCGCCTTGCTGGCCATGGTTTTGCGCTCGACCGCCACGCCCGCGTTGTGGACCGCCGTCGCCGATCCGCGCGTTGCCGCCGCCATCTCGGCGATCTTGGACGACCCGGCCGCCGACTGGTCCATCGCCCGCCTCAGCCAGGCCGCCACCATGTCCCGGGCCACGTTCCTCCGCCATTTCGGGCAGGAGACCGGCATGACTGTCGGTGTTTTCCTGGCGCGGGCCCGGATCATGGCCGCCGCCGAGCTGCTCGACACCACCGACGCCACCGTCGCGTCGGTCGCCCTCCAGGTCGGCTACCAGTCCGAATCCGCCTTCTCGCGGGCATTCCGGGCCGAGGTCGGCGCCACCCCGGCCCGGTACCGCCGCGACCGTCAGCAGGGCGGTTGGTAGGACACTCCCGGCAGGTACTTCGCCCACTCCTCACGGGTGATCGTCGGCTGCGCGATCTGGCAGGCCCGGACCTGGGCCCGCGCTGGGTCGGTCTCCCACAGCTGGGCCGTGTGGTCGTCGCTGGCCGTGACGAGGGTGTGCCCGTCGGGGGAGAAGACCGCGGCCTCGACCGCGCCGGTGTGGCCGGTGAGAAGGGCGGATTCGACGGTATGACCGGGATTGCTGACGTCCCAGAGCCGGACCGTGTGGTCGTAGCTGCCGGTGGCCAGCAGCCGCCCGTTCGGGCTGAACCCGACCGATGAGACGACGTCGGTGTGTCCACTGAGGACAAGGGGCTTCTTACCCGGGGCGGAAAGATCCCACAGCCGGGCGGTCTGGTCGTCGCTGCCGGACGCCAACAAGCGGCCGTCGGGGGAGAAGGCAACGGCGTCGACGAGGTCGGTGTGATCCCGGAGTACGGTGGCCGGCCCGGCATCGCCGACGTCAGACAGGCGGATGGTCATGTCGTCGCTGCCGGTGGCCAGGAGGCGGCCGTCCGGGCTGAAGGCGACGGGCTTGACGTTGTCGGTGTGGCCGGTGACGGTGCGCAGCTCGGACCGGGCGGCGACGTCCCACAGCTTGGCCGTGTTGTCGTAGCTGCCGGAGGCCAGCAGCTTTCCGTCGGGGGAGAAGGCCAGGGAGAAGACGTTGTCGGTGTGGCCGGTGAGCTCGGCCAGCTTCATCGGACCGGTGACGTTGGACAGGTCCCACAGGCGGACCACGCGGTCCCGGCCGCCGGTGGCCAGCAGCCGGCCGTCGGGGCTGACGGCGATGGCGTCGATGGTGTCCTTGCTGGCCTCGATGCTGGCCAGCTGTTTGGGATGGTCCACATCGGACAGATCCCACAGCAGCGCAT
The DNA here is from genome assembly GCF_040682195.1 of Kutzneria sp. NPDC051319. Classification (NCBI taxonomy): domain Bacteria; kingdom Bacillati; phylum Actinomycetota; class Actinomycetes; order Pseudonocardiales; family Pseudonocardiaceae; genus Kutzneria; species Kutzneria sp. NPDC051319. The sequence continues at coordinate 203,138 of NZ_JBFBAM010000006.1, forward strand.
GGCGGTCGAAGCCGGCCGTGGCCAGAAGCTTGCCGCCCGGGCCGAAAGCGATGGCGGCGACGTCCTGCTGGTGGCCGCGCAGCGGAATGGCGACGGCGCTGATCAGCGCGTCCCGGTTGTGGCGGGTGGGGCTCATCCGGTACGCCACGAGGGCGAGCTGGGCGGCCAGCGCCGCATGATCGGTGCGCAAAGTGACGGCCTCGTCGGCAACCTGTTGCGCCAGCACGACATCCCGTTGCGCGGCGATCTCCTGGTTGGCGTTCATCGCCGTCACGGTGGAGATGGTGGTGATCACCAGCAGCACGGCCAGCACGACCAGCAACACGCGCTGGAGCCTGATTCTTCGGCGCACGGCGACCTGCTGCGCCGACTCGGCGGCCAGGCTGGCCGCCAGGAAGTCCCGTTCCCTTGTGGTCAAAGCGGAATCGGCGAGCTCGCGCGCCTGGGCCAGGCGGATGCCGCGGTAGAGGGCGTCCGGGTCGCGCCGCAGCGACTCCCACACCGCGGCGTCGTCGGCGACCTGCCGGTGGGCCCGCAGCGAGTCGCGGTCGGCGGCCAGCCAGGATCGCAGCCGCGGCCAGTGCTTGATCAGGGCCTCGTGGGTGATCTCGATGGTGCCCTGGTCCATCGTCACCAGCCGGGCCCGCACCAGCTCGTCCAGCACGGCGCGGACGGCCGGCTCGTCGTCGAGCTCGTCCAGCGTGATCCGGCGCTTGGTGTCCTCCGTGGTCTCGCCCAACGCCGTGAGACGCAACAGGATCTGCTTGACGACGTCGCGCTGCTTCGGATCGAAGCCGTCGTAGACGGTCTCGGCGGTGCGGGCGATGGCGTGGTGGATTCCGCCGGTGGCGGTGTAGGCGGACAGGGTGACGGCAATTCCCCGGCGCCGCCGCCAGGTTTCCCGCAGGGCGTGCGAAACGAGCGGCAGGGCGCCGGGCTGATTGCTGGCGTCGGCCACCAACCGGACCACCAGGGCGGTTTCCACCGAGCAGCCGGCCGTGGCGGCCGGTTTCATGATGGCTTCACGCAATTCGTCCGCGCTCATCGGACCGACCAGCACCTGCCCGCCGCGCAACGCCTCCCGTAGCTCGGGATGATCGCCGCAGGGGCCGAGGAAGTCGGCCCGGACGCCGAGGACGACCCGCACACGGCTCGGCTCGGCGGTGGCGGCGGCCACCAGCGCCCGGATGAACGCGGTGCGCTCCACCGGATCGGTGCACAGGGTGAAGACCTCCTCGAACTGGTCGACAACCAGGAGCAGGTCGACGGGCCCGGCGAACGCCTGCCGGATCCGCATGTGCAGATGGGCGGGATCGTCGACGAACTCGGCCTTGAGGACCACCGCCGACTCGCCGGTCAGCTTGGCCATCCGAACGGCGCACTCCTCAAGGGGATGCGGGCCGGGGGACAGCAGCAGGATCGGTTGCGGGCCGTCGCCGGCGACGCCCTCGTCGCGTGCGACGGCGGCCAGACCGGCGTGCAGCAGGGAGGACTTGCCGGAGCCCGAGGCCCCGAACACGCCGACGAACCGCCGTGCGGCAACCTGTTCACGCAGCTCGGCCAGCAGGGCGTCGCGGCCGTGGAAACGATCGGCGTCGCCGATGCGGAACGGCGACAACCCCAGGTACGGCGCGTCCGACTCGGTCGCCGGCTCGTCCGGCGCCTCCTTGTCGGCGGCCACCTCGCGCCAGCGCTGCTTCCACACCTCGGTGTCGCCGTCGCACGCGGCCACATAGGCCAGCGTCACGGCCAGTGTCGGCAGCTTGCGCCCGCCGGCCGCCTCCGACAATGCCGGCGCCGAGTAGTGCGAGCGCCGGCTCAGCTCCCGATAGACCGGATTTCCCGCCGCCTCACGCAGTTTTCGCAGGTCGGCGGCAAATCTCAGCAGCGGCGTGTCGCCGACGTCCAAAGGACGCTCTCCGCGTGGCACTACGCACCCCCCGGTTCGTTATCCCCATCCCCGGGATCCATTGTTCAGCATTGATTATTCATCGTCCAACTATCGATCGCTATCAACTGCCCACGCACTAGACAGGGTGTCCGGCTGGGTGCGGGTGCGGTGCTCCGTCTGGCGTCGTCCGGTCATCCGCTGACTGGTCGACGCCGGGTTCGAGACCCGAAGGCGTCCACTCGTTTGAACGGCCGGCACCGATCGGCAACGTGGAATAAAGGGGGGACAATGTCGAACATGGGTAGAGTGCTCGGCGTTTCATCGCTTTCCGCTCTCACCCTGGTCGGGTTCATCGTCGCCGCCGGTTATACCGCCTCGGCCGCGCCGCATTACTCCTGCGTGATCGCCGACGGCGTGCAATACCGCACCGGCCCCGGTCTTCGTTATCCGGCCGCCGGCCTCGCCGATCGGGGGCAGCGTTTCACCGGCGGCGAGCGCGTCACGGAGGGCAAGGAGCGGATCGCCTGGACCGGCGGCGCCCTGCCAGGCCGCGGCCCCGAGGTGTGGATCGACTCTGCCTATCTCGGCGCCTGCTGACCGGGCCACCCGAGGGAAACCAACCGCCGATCGTCGGTTGTCGGGGCCGACCGTGGTCGGGAAGCATCCGAGGAACCCCTGCAACCACGGGAGCCTCGATGCGTGCTCTGTTCCCGGTCGTCGCCGCGCTGATCACGCTCGGCCTGGCGGTGCCCCAACCGGCGGCGGCCTCGACACCCGCCGGGTGCGTCAGCCCGCAGTTCGCGGACGGCGTGGCCCAGAACGTGTTCCCCGCCGACCAGACGACATGGGTGCGGGGCGAGGCGTGGGTGCAGACGCCGGACGACAGCGACCACGACGGCGTGCCGGACCGGGTGCACGTCGACATCACGCGGCCGGCCCAGACCGCCGATCCGAGCTGCCACTACCGGGCGCCGGTGGTGTTCGAGGACAGCCCGTACTACGCGGGCATCGGCCCGGCGGAGAACTGGCAGGTGGATCACCCGCTCGGCACGCAGCCGCCGCCGCGGCCGGTGACGCCGAGCTGGCCGGCCCGGAGCACGAGCCCGATCATCAGCACGATCTACGAGTCCACGTGGCTGCCACGGGGATTCGCGGTGGTGCACGCGGAATCGCCCGGCACCGGCCTGTCCACGGGCTGCCCGACTTCCGGCGGCCCGAACGAGACCCGCGGCGGCAAGGCGGTCGTCGACTGGCTCAACGGTCGCGTGCCGGCGTTCACCAGCGCCACGTCGACCGACAAGGTCAAGGCCGACTGGACCACCGGCAAGGTGGCCATGATGGGCACCTCCTACAACGGCACGCTGCCGGAGGCGGTGGCCAGCACCGGGGTCGACGGCCTGGCGGCGATCGTGCCGATCTCGGCCATCTCCGACTGGTACGACTACTACCGGGCCAACGGCATGGTCCGGGCCCCGTTCACCTTCCAGGGCGAGGATCTGGACGTGCTGGCCGACGCCGTCTACTCGCGCTCGGACCGGGCGGTGTGCCAGCCGGTGATCAGCGGGTTGGCCTCGAAGGAAGATCGCGTCACCGGCGACTTCAGCCCGTTCTGGAACGACCGCGACACAATGCGGGACGTGCGGAACGTGCACGCGGCGGTGCTGATGGCCCACGGCGACAACGACTTCAACGTGATGACCAAGAACATGGCCCAGTTCTACGACGCGGTCAAGGCGCGGGGCGTGCCGCACATGCTGTACTTCCACCAGGGCGGGCACGGCGGTCCGCCGCCGGACGTGATGGTCAACCGATGGTTCACGCGTTACCTGTTCGGCGTGCACAACGGCGTTGAGCAGCAGCCCAAGGCGTGGGTCGTGCGGGAGGCCAACGCCTGCCCGGTGCGGCAGACCACCTCCGTGGGCGACCAGTCCGACACCGTCACGCTCGCGGTCGCCGACTCAAGCCGACTGACCCTCGGGTTTGCTGTGTCGATCCCGGTCACCGCGGCCGACGGCACCGTGAAGAACACGTCCGCGATCATCGCCAAGATCCCCGACCGGACGCACATCGCCCTGGCCGTGGCCGTCGCGACCAAGCCGGGCGAGCACGTCGCGGCCGATTCCGTGATCGGCTTGCCGTGCAGCAGCGCGAACCCCACGCCGTATGCCGAGTGGCCCGATCCGACAACGGGTGTTGTCACGGCGAACCTCACCGCCGGCGCGCCCGGCGTCGGCGGCCTGACCCTGCGCCCGGGCAGCTCCGACATCGAGACCCTGACCGACGACGCGACCGTGCCGGCCGTGACCTCGGCCAACGCCGCCACCTCCGGGACCCGGCTCCTCTACCAGACGCCCGCGCTGACCACGAACGTCCGGATCTCGGGCACGCCCTGGGCTTCGCTGTGGGCGTCGTCGTCGGCGTCCAGGGCCAACCTGACCGTCGCGCTGGTCGACTACCCGCCGACCGGCAACGGCACCATCCTCACCCGGGGCTGGACGGACCCGCAGAACCGGATCTCGGCCGCCACGACCGAGCCCGTCACGCCCGGCCAGTTCTACCGGCTTCGCCTTGACCTGCAACCGAAGGACGCCGTCGTGGTGGCCGGCCACCGGCTCGGCCTGATGGTGCTGTCCAGCGACCAGGAGGCCACGATCCGCACCACGCCGGGCACCAAGCTGTCCGTGGACCTCGGCCGCAGCACCGTGTCGCTGCCGATCGTCGGCGGCACGTCCGCCTTCGCCACGGCCGCGGGTGGCACCGACGTCTCCGCGCTTCGCGCCGCCGTCACCGGGCTCGGCCTGCCGGCCGGCCAGGCCCATGACCTGCTGAAGACGCTCGACAACACCCGTTGTCAATCGCTGGACGATTTCCTGCGCACCGTGTTCGACCAAGTCGGCTCCGGTCGCCTGACCGCCGCCCAGGCGTCGGTGCTCCAAGCCGCCAACCAGGTCGAGCTGCAACAGGGTTGCTTCAACGCTGGCACCCTGGGCTCCTGGGTGACGCCCGAACGGGTCGGGCAGGCGTGGACGCGCGCTCCGCGCCAGGCCGCCGAACAGGACCTCCTCGACCTCGCTGCCGCCACACCCGCCGCCCTGCACACCGTCGCTTCCGCCGGCCAGTCCGTCGTCAGCGGCCGTTCGGACACGTGTTTCAAGCTCCGTGGCGTGCACGGCGACGCCGGCACCCGCCTCACCGACGAGCTCGGCTGTTCCGGTCGGTGACTCCGGAGGTCAGGAGGACTTGGCGATCACCGACTCCGTGAGCTGGCTGCCGTTGGCCGAAGACACGACGCAGTAGGCGTCACGGGCCCCGCCGTCGGGCTCGTCCTCGGTCTTCACGTGGTCCCACGCCTGGTTGTCGGGCACCAGCGCGCGGAAGCGCAGCGTGGAGTCCTTGTCCGTCGGGGCGATCTTCCCGCTGGCGAACAGCAGCGCGCAGTAGCCCTCCGCGCTGCGGGCCAACGCGTCCTGGCCCGGATAGGCGCCCTTGTAGTTGGTGTCCAACGCATCCGAGATGCCGAACACCTGGATGTCGTGCGGCTCGTCGCAGGACATCGACGCGGTGTAGGCACGGCCGACCTCCATCGCGCCGCCGGCACAGTAGCCGGTGTACAGCGTGAACTTCGGGATCTGGCCGCCCGGGCCGTAGGTCCACGTCGGCAGGATGGCCGGGGACGTGACGGCGGTGTCGGGCACGCCCAGCCTGCCGGTCAGCCAACCGCCGCCGAAGCACGCCGCCGCCAGCACGGCGGCCGCGCCGACCAGGGCGGCGATTCGCTTGCCACGCCGGGGCTTCGTCATCACGGCGGGGGAGGTGATCTGGGTGGTGACGCCGGTCGGCCCAAGGCTCCCGGCCAGGTCCAGCAGGTGCATCGCCTGCTGGTGGGACAGGCGGGCCTCCGGCGAGGCGATGAGCAGACCCATCACCGCCGAGGCCAGCGGCCCCTGGCAGCGGCTGAGGTACGGCACCTCGTTGGTGACGGCGTACAGGGTGGCCGCGGTGTTCGCGCGCTCGAAGGCGGCGTAGCCCTCCACGGCGTAGAACAGCGTCGCGCCAAGGGCCCACAGGTCGGTGGCCGGCGTGGCCACGGCGTGCTGGATGCGTTCGGGCGCAAGGTAGCCGGGCGAGCCGATCACGGCGCCGGTTGTCGTCAGCCGGGGGTCGTCGTCGATGCGGGCGATGCCGAAGTCGGCCAGCTTCGCGCGGCCCGACGGCAGCACCATGATGTTGCTCGGCTTGACGTCCCGGTGCACGATGCCCACCGAGTGGGCGTTCTCCAGCGCCGACAACACCTGTTTCCCAAGGGACGCCGCCGCGGCCGGCGGCATCGGGCCGTTGGCCGCCACCCACTGGGTCAGCGTCGGCCCCTCGACCAGCTCCATCACCAGGTACAGCCGGCCGCCGTCGCCGACCACGTCGAACACCGTGACCGCCGTCGGGTCGTTGAGCCGGCCCGCGCTGCGCGCCTCGCGCAGGACCCGCTCCTCCAGGATCTCCCGCTGCTCGCCGAGCAGGCCCTCGGGCAGCCGCAGCTCCTTCACCGCCACCGGCCGCCCGATGACGCGGTCCTCGGCCCGCCACACCACTCCCATGCCGCCCCGGCCCAACTCGGCCAGCAGGGCGTATCTGCCGGCTACCAGGCGCTGCGTCTCTGGTGTGGCCACGTGCGACATCCTCCAGGTCCCGATTGTGTGGAGTGGACAGTACATAACGGCCAGAACCGGGGATCACTTTCGTCGGTATTGACGACACATCGGAGCTTTCCTAGCGTGGGGACTGCCGCCGCACGAGTGGTGAAGGGACGTGCTCGATGGCCGGACCTCTGCGTTCGGCGGCGCTGGTTGCCGCCTTGACCCTCTTGCCTTCCGGTCAGGCCGATGCTTCGACGCCCTGGGTGGCGGCATGGGCGACCGGCCAGCAGTCCACCGCAACGCTGCCAGCACCTCCGACCTTTGTCGACCAGACCGTGCGGATGATCGTCCACCCGCGGGCCGACGGCCGGCTGGTGCGGATCCGGCTGTCCAACACCTTCGGCGATCGGCCCGTGACTTTCGGCCGCTCGACCGTGGGACTGAGCGCGGGCGGCGGCGCGGTGGTCACCGGCACGCTGCGGGCGGTCACGTTCGGTGGCGCCGCATCCACCACGGTGCCGGCCGGGCGTGAGGCGCTCAGCGATCCGCTGCGGCTCAACGTCAAGGCGGGCGGCGACCTCGCCGTCAGCGTCTACCTGCCGACCGACACCGGCCCCGCGACCTATCACCGGGCGGCGTACCAGACCAATTACGTCTCGGTGGCCGGCGACCACACCGGCGACACTGCCGCCACCGGCTTCACCACCACTGCCGGCCACTACTTCTTCCTCGACTCGGTCAGCGTCGGCGGCACCTCCTCGGCCGGGACCGTCGTCGCCCTGGGCGACTCCATCACCGACGGCTCCGGCTCCGCCGGCAGCTACCACCGCTGGCCCGACGTCCTCGCCGGCCGCATCTTCCGCCAATCCGTTGTGGACGAAGGGATCGCCGGCAACAAGGTGCTGTCCGACGACGCCGTGAGCGGGCAGAGCGTGCTGCACCGGCTCGACCGTGACGTGCTCTCCCAGCCCGGCCTGCGCACCGTGATCATGTTGGAGGGCATCAACGACCTCCGCAGCACCACGCCGCCGGCCACCGCCGCGCAGATCATCGCCGGCTACCGCCAGATCATCGCGCGGGTGCACGCCCGCGGCGCACGAATTCTCGGCGCCACCATCACTCCCGTCGAGGGCAGCGCCCGCTACGACGCGAACATGGAGCAGCAGCGGCAGGCCGTCAACACGTGGATCCGCACCAGCCATGCCTTCGACGGGGTGGTCGATTTCGCCGCCACGCTGGCCGATCCGGCCGATCAGCTCCGGTTGCTGCCGGCGTACGACAGCGGCGACCACCTGCACCCCGACAACGCCGGTTACCAGGCGATGGGCAACGCCGTGGACCTCAAGCTGCTGCGGTGAATCACGGTGTCTCCCGGTCGGCGGCCGGCTCGGTCATGCGGGCGGCGTCCAGGATCTGGAGGAGTTCCAGCCAGCCGGCGAACGCGTGCTCGGCCCCGGCATTCCGTGCCCACCCCTGAATGGGCACGGCGTTCGGGACGAGCGCCAACTCGACCCGTACCGTCGGGGTTCCTGCCTCGCTCATGCCGGCCACGATTCCCGGCGGCGGGGCCGTGGGCATTGTGGTCGGCACCGCAATGTTTGCCCGTGGGTCAGGCGGGCGGCTCGGCGATGGCCGCGCTGAGCTGAGCCCGGCCACGGATGGCGAGCTTGCGGTAGCTGGCGGTGAGATGGGCCTCGACCGTCCTGGTGGTGAGGAACAGGGCCTGCGCGATGTCACGGTTGGTGCGGCCGTCGGCGGCCAGGCGGGCCACGCGCAGCTCGCTGGAGGTCAGCGCGTCCCGGCCGGAGACGACGTCGCGTCGCGGGCGGGCGCCGGCGGCGTGCAGCTCTTCTCGCGCCTGCTCGGCCAAGGGAGTGGCGCCGCAACGGGCGGCCAGGTCCAGGCCCTGACGGAGCGGGTCCAACGCCGCATTCCGTTGCCCGGCACGGCGAAGCGCCGAGCCGTAGGCGATGAGGCAGTAAGCGTGCTCCAGCTCGGATCGCTCGTTGGCCAGCAGCTCGACGGCCTGTCGGAGAAGGTCCAGCCCGGGCTCGGTCGTGGCCAGCGTGCGCAGGGCCCGGGCGATGGATCGGGGAGCGCCGAAGGCCCGCGCCAGCTCCAGGTTCTCCTCGGCCAGCTTCTTCGCGGCCGCCACGTCGCCGAGCGCCAGATGGGCCTGCACGGCGTCGGTGCGCCACTCGGCGAAGCCGGGGTTGAAGTAGCCGCCGTCGGTCAGGAAGCGGCCGACCTCCGACAGTTCGGCCAGCGCCTCGGCCGGTTCGTTGCGGCGCAGGCGAAGCCGGGCTCGGGCGATGGGAATGAAGTGCATGATGATCGTGTGCGCGGGGAGCGGCTCGCTGATCCCGTAATCCTCGAGCACCTGCTGCGCCTCGGCCAGTTTTCCCCGTTCCACCAGGGCATCCACCAACATCGCCGCGGCCAGGGGAGCGTTGAGCCGGCTCGCCTCCCCGGACACCTCCTCCAGCGCCGCCCGAGCATCGCCCTCGGCCTCGACCAGCCGGCCCGCGTACCAGCAGCTGTGCGACCGGAGCATGGACAGGTACCGGTAGTTCCACACGTCGCCCAGCCGGCTGGTCCACGCCAGCCCGCGGTCCAGCAGCGCTATGGACTCGTCGTGACGGTCGCAGATGCCCAGCGCGGCGCTGGCGTAGTTGACCAGGATCCAGCCCCCGCGCACGGGAATCGAGCCCGTGGCGGCCCGGGTGGCCAGCTCGACCACCTCGGCGACCGTGCTCTTGCCGGTCGCCACCGAGCCGAACGCCATGGTGGCCAACAACATCCGGACCTCTTCGGTGCTGCCGGTCAGCCGGGAGGCGGCACCGGCCAGACCCTCCAACACGGCTCCCGGCGGCTGCATGGCGATCATGTCGAGGCCGGCGAACCCGGCGTACATCAGCGGCGGCAGGTCGCCGCCGTACTCGGCGATCATGGTGCGGGCCCGGGCCGCGGTCTCGGCGGCCTGGGCCGAACGCCCGGACTGCACATGGAGGAAACCCTGCTCCAGCACCAGTTGGATGCGTTCGATCGGCGACTCGGCGCGGGAAATGGCCTCGTCCAACATGTCGGTGGCCTCGGCGGTGCGGGCGGCCATGGCCAACACCCGGCCCAGCATCGCCGCCAGCGGACCTTTTTCCTGCTGTGCCGGCGGTTCGGTGCGGGCCCGGGTCAGGTAGGTGACGGCGGACTCGGGCGCGCCACGGCCCAGGGCGGACATCGCGGCGGCACGGAGCGTTTCCACCACCCACGGGTCGGATTCCGGCGTGGCGGCCAGCAGATGCGGGGCGAGCTGCTCGACCCCGGCGTCGTCGGCGGCCAGCATGCGCGCCGCCCGCTTGTGTTCGGTGGCTCGCAGCAGGCTGCTGGAATCGGCGTAGACAGCGTTGCGTACCAGGGGATGCACGAACATCACGGGGTGTCCCGCGGTGACGATGGACTCCCGCGTGAGTCCGTCCGCGGCGGCGGCCGCGGCCTCCAGCGACAGCCCGGCCAGGGCGGCGATGTGGCGCGGCTCGGCGGCCGTCTCCAACACCGCCAGCGCCCGCGCGAACCGGACGGCATCCACGCCGCCTCGGGCGATCCTGGCCAGCACGGCCCGGGAAATGGCGTCGGCCCGCAGTTGCGAGACCCGGTGCGCCTCGGTGGCGATCGGCCGGGTTCCGTTCTCCCGCAGGTTGGTGACGGCCTCGGCCAGCAGGAACGGATTGCCGCCGGTGGCGACGGCGCAGGCGCGGCAGAACTCGTCCTCGGCCTCGGCCGACAGGTCGCGGCGGACGAGCACGCCGACCGCCTCGTCGCTCAGCTGCCGCAGGCGGATCACGTGCGGGGCGGCGCCGCCCAGCGCCGTGTCGACCAGGCTGTCGAGGACCGTGCCGGGCCGGGCGGCCAGCAGCAGGAGGACCGGCAGGTCGGCGATGCGCCGGGACAGGTGGGACAGGAACCGCAGCGACGGGCCGTCGGCCCAGTGCAGGTCGTCCACCACCAGCAGGAGCGGGGCAGACTCGGACAGGTTGGCGCACAACCAGTACAGGCCGTACACCACATCGCCCTGGCCCGCGTCGTGCCCGCCGAACACCGGCGCGGCCAGCCCCGCCGCGCCGGCCAACAGCTCCGCCCGGTCCTCCGTCCTGAGTGGTGGTTCGAACAGTTGCCGCACGATGGTGAACGGCAGGTCCTGTTCCAGCTCGCCGCCGATCGAGGTGAGCACCCGCAGACCCCGGCCGCGAGCGTGCTCGCCGGCCGCGGCCAGCACCGCCGTCTTGCCGATCCCGGGCGGGCCCTCGACCAGCGCCGTCCGGCCGTGGCCGGCGGCTGCCGCGCCGATCATGGCACGGATCGCGGCCAGCTCGGGTTCCCGTTCGACCAGCGCCATGGGAGTCCATTCACGTCGTGTCGGCGACCGCCCACTCTAGCCGGTTTGGCGCGTATGTCGGATCAGTTTGTCTCCCATTCGGCGAGGACGCGCTGCTCCTTTCGGGTGTCCAGGCCGGGCGGCATGGTCGGGGCCGTGTCGAGCGTCCGCAGCCACGCCCAGGTGTCCTCGACGGACTCCGCGAACGGCCGGGTGCGCAGGCCGCGGGCCGTGGCGCCAACGGCCGAGACCGACCAGAAGCCGGCCGTCGCCGGGCCGTCCGGGATCCACAGCGGCAACTCCGCCCAGGGCTGAACGCCTTGGGAGAACAGGAAACCCTCATCCATCCACACGGGAGTGGCGTCGGCGCCGGTCGCCCTGACGCAGTCGTCGACGAGTTGGCCCATGGTGGTGTTGGGCTCGTCCGGGACGACGTTGTGCACGCCGCCGGCCCGCGCCTCGACCTGGTCCAGCACGAACGCCGCCAGGTCGCGGGCGTCGATCAGCTGGAGGCCCCGGTCGGGATTGCCGGGCGCGAGCACTCGGCCGCCCCGCGCTATGCGGGTCAGCCACCAGGGCAGCTGGCCGACGTTGTCGTACGGGCCGACGATCATGCCGGCTCGGGCGATCACGCTGTCGGGGCCGTAGGTCTGCTCGACCGCCAGCTCGCAGCCCCGCTTGCGGACGCCGAGCCGGGTCAGGTCGGCCGGGTCTCCGTCCTCGTCCGCCACTCCGGGCCAGGTCGCGGCCGACTCGTCGACGTGCGGCGTGTCCCAGGACTGGTAAACGGCCGTTGTCGAGACGAACGCGTAGAACGGCGCCGCGTCGACCAGCGCCCGCGCGGTTCGCAGCACGTGAGCCGGGACCATGCCGCCCGGGTCGACCACCGCGTCGAAGGTGAGGCCCTCCAGTTCCCGTAAGCCGCCGTCGGTGGAGCGGTCGCCGCGGAGCGCCTTGACACCGTCGACGTCCGCGCCGGTCCGGCCGCGATTGACGGTCGTGACCTCGTATCCTCTGGTCAGAGCGTCTTCGACGACCGTGCGGCCGACAAATGCGGTCCCGCCGATGACAAGCAGTCTCATCCGGATCATCCCCCTTGTTGACAACAAGTGTTGTCGAGCCGGACCATAGTTGGGTCCGTAAACACTTGTTGTCAAGGAGTGGCCCGTGCTGTCCGACCAGGAACGCGCCGAGCTGGATGCTGCCGTCGAAAAGCTGGCCTGGACCTCGGCGCGGGCCTCCCTCGGCCTGCATCCCGAGCCCGGCTTCCGCTACGACGGCGACCCTCGGGAGCAGTGGCTGGCCACGCTGAACGCGCTGCTGGCCATCCGGGACAGCGCCGAGCAGTTGGCCGCCTCCGCCGCGCTGTCGGCCGCCCAGCAGGGCGCCGACTATCCAGAGATCGGCGCCGCGGCCGGCATGACCCGGCAGGGCGCCCGTCGCAAGTGGCCCGGCCTGGCCGGCATGGCCGACGCCCGTGAGGTCAAGGCGGCCTGGTGGACCGCCCGGGGCGAGCAGTTCCTCGAATGCGTCCGGGCCGTGGTGCTCATCCCCGAGGCCCAGTCCCTGCCGTGGCTGAACGGCCTCCGCGGCCACCTGCTTTCGCTCGACGACGTGGCGCCGGGCGAGGCCCTCGACGCGATGTTCATCGACGCCTACACCGTCGCCCTGAACACCCCCACCCCGGAGGACCCCGCCGATGCGCGGCACCTCGGGCTGCTCGCCGCCCTCATGGCCGACGCCCGCGCCGCCACCAACGGCCTTTCGCCGCTGGTCCCCCGTAAGCGCAAGCCGTGCTCGACTCCGTACTGTCCGGCCGAGCCGGTGGTGGAGTTGCTCCGTGAGGACGGCGCTTTCCCAGCTGTGCCGGCTTGCCAGCCGCACGCCGTCGACGTGCTGCGGCATCCGTCCGCTCGCATCGTGAACGCCTTCCAGCCGGACGTTGCCCTGTCGTTGTTCGCCGAGGTGCGCGGCTGACGGCTCGGGCGCCGGGCCCGATGCCCGGCGCCCTCTGGCGTCAGTTCGCCGCCGCCGACGACTTTCCGTGCAGCACAACGTTTGCGCCGCTGTCCTTCTTGATCGCCGACTCGATCTGGCTCATGCTCGACGACGAGCTCAGGCCGGGCACCGTGGCCGACTTCAGGGCGTAGAGGGTGAACGTGTACGGGTGCTCGCGGCCGCCCGGGCAGGGGCCGAAGAACTGCTGGGCCGTCGTGCCGCTGCCCATCGCCTTCTGCTTGGCGCCATTCTGGTTCGGCACCGTGTAGCCCGAGCCGAGGCCCTCCGGCAGCGACAGCGTGGCCGCCGGGATGTTCCAGATCGCCCAGTGCACCTTGTCCCCGCCGTTGGCCACGTCCCGCAGCACGATCGCGTACGCCTTGGCGTTGCTGTCGCCCGCCGTCCACGCCAGCGGCGGCGACACGTCCCGGCCCGCCTTGTGGTCGAAGGCGCAGCTGTAGTGGTCGGGAATCGCCGCGTTGTCCGCGAACGCCGTGCTGCTCAGGGTGGGACCGGCCTTGGCGCCGGCCACCGCGGCGTTGGCCGCTGCCGGGCTGGCTGCTGCCGGGCTGCCTATCGCTGGACCGGCCGCCGTTGCACCGGCCACCGCTGGGCTGGCCGCTGTCGGACCGGCCGCTGCCGCGCTGGCTTCCTCCGGACCCGCTGCCACTGTCACGGCCATTGCCGCACCCACAACGCCGGCGAGCACTGCCCGCGACGGCAAGAGGTTGACCACTGCGTCCTCCCAGTTGTCCTTCGAACGGTTGGCGCGGCGGCAGGGTGTAACCGTTCTCACTTCTACAATCCTCCGGACACGCCTGTCAAGAAAGCGCTTTCCGGACAAAGGGTTCGTGGCCTCGGGTGTTCGGCCCGGTCGATGAGGAGTCCGCGTTTTCACCGCTTTTCGTAGTGCATACCCGTGGGGTATGGACCGATGGTGAATCGCTCATGGCTCTGCCGCCGGTCGCTGCTGGACGGTGGACATGAGTGAAATCGACAGTCACCGACTTGTGGCCGAGGTGCTGGGCCGCTACCTCCGTGCGGCCGATCACCGCGATCCGACGAGCATGGCCGCCGTGTTCTGGCCGGAGGGCGTGGTCACCGTCTACTACTCGGGCGCGGGCCGGGACGAGCTGCTGGGCGAGATGGCGGGGGCGGAGAACATTGGCGCGGCGGTGAAGGCAGGCATGGTGCGGCATCCGGAGCTGGGCTGGAGTCCCACACCACACTCAACCCGATCATCACAGTCGACGGCCACACGGCCGCGTACGACGCCCAGTTCCTCGTGTACTCGGTGCGCGGCCTGCCTCGCCCGGCAGGTGGCCGGCCGGCGGGAACTGTTGGGGCACAAGGCGCGATCACGCCCATCGAGTCCGGCTACCTGCGTTCCTCCTTGCGACGCAAGGACGGGGAGTGGCGCATCGAGCGGCACGTGATCAAGCACGACCTGCTCTACGTCTTACCGGAGGCGCCACATGTTGGGGATTTGCCTGGTCGGTATCGACGGCCCGGCGCGCGTGGGGGAGGGCCCCGAGGCGGTCGCCCCGGACGGTTGGATGTGGGTGGCCTGGGCCGTGCCGGGGAAAACCGTTCTGGTGCAAGGGGTTGGCGGCGGCGTCGACACGGTCCTGATCCAACTCGGCAGGGCTGCCGGCCTACGCGTGTGGGCCACCGCCCGTGATCCGAAACGGGGTGAGCGGCTGATCTCACCCCCGCAGCGGGCCGCTCGGTGAGCGTAGAGTCGTGACAACAATTGTTGTCCACCGTGCGTGACAGTGTGGTGACAACAGGTGTGCACGGATCGCCGAGTTCGCCTGGCGTTGGTGGGACCACCAGACGGCCTGCGGCATACTCGCCATGATCGTCGGACTAGCCAGGAGGACAACAGATGCCGGTCTCGAAGGCCCACGCCAGCTGGAACGGGGACATCCCCACCGGGTCCGGGCAGTTCAACGCGGGTAACAACATCTCGGGAGGCGTCACCTTCAAGTCGCGCTTCGAGGACGGCCCCGGCTCCAACCCGGAGCAGCTCATCGCCGCGGCCCACGCCTCGTGCTACTCGATGGCGCTGGCCAGCGCGCTGTCCAAGGCCGGCTTCACCGCCACCTCGATCGAGACGGACGCCTCGGTCACGCTGCGCCCGGTCGACGGCGTGCCGACGATCATCAAGATCGAGCTCGTGACCAAGGGCGACGTGCCCGGCGTCGACGCCGACCAGTTCCGCGAGTTCGCCGAGGGCGCCAAGGCGGGCTGCCCGGTCAGCCGCGCGCTGGCGGGCGTGCCCGAGATCACGCTTGAGGCCAACCTCGCGTAGTGGTGATCACGGCCCGCCGGGAGTCTCCCGGCGGGCCACCACGATTTCCGTCGTCTGGCGCAGGGCGAAGCCCAGGTGCTCGTACAGCCGCACGGCACCGGTGTTGGACGCCAGCACGTGCAGGAACGGCGTTTCGCCGCGCTCGCGGATGCCGGCGGCGATGGCCAGCAGCAGCCGCGTGCCCAGCCCCTGCCCACGGGCCGTGGGGTCGGTGCAGACGCCGCTGATCTCGGTGAACCCGGGCGGGTGCATGCGTTCCCCGGCCATCACGATCAGCCGGCCGCCCCGACGGATGCCCAGGTAAGTGCCCATTTCGATGGTGCGGGGCAGGAACGGGCCGGGCTTGGTGGCCGCCGTCAGGGCCAGCATCTCGGGCACGTCGGCCGGGCCGAGCCGCACGGCCTCCTCGTCCGGCGCGGCGGTGATGCCGTCGTCGACGAACTGCAGTAGCGGCAGGCGATTCACCACTTCCCAGCCGGCCGGGGGCTCGCCCTGCGGGCCGCTGAGGACAACCTCCTCGCCGGCGAGCGCCGCGATGTCCGCCCAGTCGGCCGCGGTGGCCCGGTCGGGCAGCGCCATGAACGGCGACACGTCGGCCGGATAGCGCACCGCGTTGCCGCGTCGCTGCGCGAGATGGGCGTGCGGCCCGGTCAGCGAGGCGTGCACCGGATTGTCCAAAGTGGTCACGAGTGCTCCATGATCAGGCAGGTGCTGCTGGCGTGCCCGACCACGCGGCCGGCCTCGTCGGTGATCGTGGCCTCGGAGGTGGCGACGCGACGGCCGAAGGTCACCACCGTGCCGACGCAGCGCAGCCGTCCGGAGGCGACGGTCACGGCCCGGGTAAAATTGATCTTCAGTTCCAGGCTGGTGTAAGCGAATCCGACGCCGAGCTTGGTGTGCACGGCGCAGCCCAGCGCGCTGTCGGCCAGCGTGGACAGCACGCCGCCGTGCACGCAGCCGATCGGGTTGTACTGCCACTCGGCCGGCGTCAGCTCGAACACCGCCCGGCCGTCGGCGAACTCCACCGGCCGGATTCCGTTGGTCACCAGGGCGGGCGGGTGCGGCAGCCGTCCCTCGGTGTACGCGGTGAGGAACTCCAGGCCGGTCATCCGGCCGGCCGCCGCGGCCAGCAGCAGCGGGTCCTCCCAGTCGTACGACCGGGCGCGGTCGGTCCCGACGAGCTCATGGATGGTCATCGCGGTGGTCCTTCCGGTCGGCGCCCGACTGCCCGTGTCCGTGCCGGGTAGCGCCCCTTGCCCATTCTACCCGTTCTGGTTCGGTCACCGAACTGATCCGTGCTACCTTCGGTTCGTTCACCGAATCACATGGCCTGTGAGCTGGGTAAACGGCAGAATTGGAGAGCGGTGTGACGGTTCTTGTCACGGGCGCGACCGGGCGTCACGGCGGCACCGGCGCCTATGTGGTCAGCCGGCTGCGTGAGCGCGGCATCCCGGTGCGGGCCCTCGTCCGGCGCCTGGACGAGCGGTCCGAGCGGGTGGCCGCACGCGGCGCCGAGCTCGTCGTCGGCGACCTGGCCGACCATCGAAGCCTGGCCTCGGCCGTGGACAGTGTGTCCTCGGTCTACTTCACCTTCCCGGTCGACGCCGGCATTGTGCCGGCCGCCGCCAACTATGCCCAGGCGGTAAGGGAAAGCGGCGGCTCGCCGCGGACCGTGGTGATGTCGATGGGGCCGGCGACGCCGACGCATCCCAGCCACCTCGGCCGGCACCAGTGGCTGTCCGAGCAGATCCTCGAGTGTCGGTTTCGAGCCGGTCAGCCGCGATGCCTGGCTGGCCGAGCTCCTCGGCCTCGCGGCCTCGCCGCACGCCGGTCTGCTCAAGCCTGACATGGCCCGGCACATCACGGCCTGTGGCCACGCCGTCGCCAACTCGGTGGAACGCGGTAACGCGGACCGAACCACGAGGGTGATCAGCTGACAACGGCTGTTGTCGCGCGGCGGCCCCGCACCATGCCGGCCACGCCCGCGACGGCGGCGAGGACGAGGCCGGCGGCCATGGTCACGTTGCCGGCGACCGTGCCCGGGTTGGGGGAGAACAGGTTGGGCGTCAACTGGTTGGCCAGGCCGCCGACCCCGACGATCCAGAACGCGATGAGCACCGCGAAGACCGGATGCCACCGCCAGCGGGCGGTCAGCACCGTCAGCAGCCCGGCCCCGGCGATGAACAGGATGCCCGGCGGGAAGGCGATGCCGAACGGCTGCTCGCCCGCGCTGAACTTGGCCGGGTCGGCCGCCCACTGGATGAGCAGGCCGACGATGCCGACGAGCAGCCCGGCCAGGCAGCCGAGGGTGCCGCGGTTGAAGCGACGGAACATGGTGCACTCCTTATGGATTGGCGCGGACGACCGCGGCGACGGCACACACGCCGGCCGCGACGAAGCTGAGCATCTGCACCCACCCGGCCGTGAAGTCGAGCACCGCGGCCGGGTCGGTGAGTTTGGCGGTGAACTGGGGCGACACGAGACCGCCGAACAGGAAGAAGGCGCTCATCACGGCGGCCAGCAACGGGATGTACCGCCACCGGGCCAGCGCCACGACCACCGCGAACGCCGGGTAGATGAACGGGCCGGGCCCGTCGTATCCGGTGGCCTCATCGGCCACCGCGGCGACCACCAGGGCCGCGCACGTGGCGACCAGCAGCGTTCGGCGCCGGCCGGTGGCCCGGCCGATCGCGGTCCACGCCTGGCGCGTCTCTGCCATCGACGGATCTCCTTTGGCTTGGTGGACAAGGGCAATCCTCGGTCCGGCCGGCGAAGTGTCGCATCGGACGCAGGGCGGCCTTCGCGGCGCGGATGTACGTCAGCTGACGTAGTGAGGTGTCGGCGTGAGGCTGACGCGGTGACGCCCGGCGATCGGCATGCTGACGGGCATGGTCGGACTCGGGCGTCCGGTGTGGACAGACATGGTGCTGGCGGCCGGACTGGCGGCGGTGGTGGTCGCGGGAACGCTGGCCGTCGGTGTGGGGCAGACGGACCGATCGCGGCCACTCGACCTGCTGGGGCTGGCGCTGCTGGTGGGGGCGTCGGCCGTGACCGCGGCATTGCGGCGGACGGCCCCGTTGGCGGCGCTGGCGGGCGCGACCGCGCTGGTGAACGCCTATCTGCTGGCCGGCTATCCCTACGGGCCGGTGCTGCTGTGCCTGGTGATCGCCGTATTCGAGCTCGCTCGACAACAAGTGTTGTCGGTGTCGGCCGTGGCCGCCGGGGTGGCGTCGGTGGTGTCCGCGGCCACGATCCTGCTCCGGCTGATCGGGGACAGCCACGTCCCGGCGCTGCTGGCGCTGGCCTGGACGGGATGGATCGTGCTGCCCTGGTCCCTCGGCGCGCTGATCCACGTGATGGGCACCGCCCGGCGGAACCTGATCGCGAGAACCGCCGTGGAGGAGAGGATGCGGCTGGCGGCCGAGGTGCACGACATCGCCGGCCACGGTTTTGCCCTGGTCACGATGCAGGCCGGGGTGGCGCTGCTGGTGTTCGACGAAGAGCCGGAGCAGGCCCGGATCTCCCTGGAGGCGATCCGGGAGAGCAGCGCCGCCGCGCTGGCGGACCTGCGCGGGATGCTGGATGCGTTCCACCCCGCGCCGACGCTCACCGACCTGGTCCAGCAGGTCCGCGCCGGCGGCCTCAAGGTGGACATGCACGTCGACGGGGCCGATGACCTGCCCGAACCACACAGCACCGCGGTGTACCGGGTGGTGCAGGAGGCGCTGACCAACGTGCTCCGCCACGCCGGCCCCACCCGGGCCGAGGTCGCCGTCGACCGCCGCGACCGGCATGTCGAGGTCAGGGTGAGCGACCGTGGCGTGGGGACGTCCGCCCAAGCCGGCCGCGGGCTGGCCGGCATGCGACGCCGGGTCGAAGAGCTGCACGGCCGCCTGGAAGCGGGGCCCCGCGAGGGCGGCGGATTCCAGGTCGTGGCCTGGCTGCCGGCGCCGGAGGCGACGAGGTGATCCGCGTGCTGCTGGTCGACGATCACCAGCTGGTCCGAATGGGACTGCGCGTGCTGGTGGACCGTGAGGACGACATGCGGGTCGTCGGCGAGGCGGACAACGGGCAGCAGGCCCTCGCTCAGCTCAGCCGCAGCCCGGCCGATGTGCTGCTGCTGGACATTCGCATGCCCGGCATGGACGGGCTGGAGGTGCTGCGCCGCCTCGCCGGCGATCCGGTGCGGGTCATCGTCGTCACCACGTTCGAGATCGACCGGTATGTGTTCGAGGCGCTCGGCGCCGGGGCCAGCGGCTTCGTCCTCAAGGACAGCGCCCCCACGGATCTGGTGCGCGCCATCAGGGTTGTCGCTGCCGGCGAAGCGCTGCTGTCCCCGTCGGTGACGCGGCTGATGGTGTCCACGTTCGCCCGGCGGTGGTCGGCGCCCACCGCCGTCGACGGCCTCGACACGCTGACCGAGCGGGAGCGGGAGATCGCGGCATGGGTGGCCACCGGCCGGTCCAACGGCGAGATCGCCGACGCGTTGGTCCTGTCGCCGGCGACCGTCCGCACCCACGTGGCGCGGGCGATGGGCAAGCTCAACGCCCGCTCCCGCGCCCAACTCGTCGTGCTGGCCGTCCGCGCCGGGCTGACTGTTCAGTGATCGGCGCAGCAGGGCGTGGGGTTGGGCACCTCGAACGGCGCGTACCGACCCGGGCCGGCCGGCGTCACGGCCAGCACCAGTTCTCCGGCCTGCCACTCCGGTCGCACGTGGTCCCGCGTGTCGAGAACGTCCTCGGCCACCGGCCGGTCCGGCCCGCCCACGACGTGCAGGCGGGCGATCGCCGAACCGGCCAGCAGGTCGCCGACCCGAACCCCGCCGGTGAGACCGGTCGAGCCGGGGAAGACCACGGCTCGACCGGAGATCCCGGCGCTGGCAACGGCTTCGGCCGCCGAAGTCGACAGCTCGGCCCGGCCGAAACGGTCGGCGTCGCCGGCGACACCGGCGTTTTCCGCGGACGCGAAGCGATTCAGCCCCAGCCACAGTCCGTCCACATCGGACGGAACCGTGAGCGACACCGCGATGTGCGGGCGCTCGCCGCGGATCAGGTGCGTGCAGGCGATCACCTGCCCCGGGAGGCGGAGCCTGTCCACCAGCGAGTGGATCAGGTGGTCCGCCTCCCGCAGCGAGCGGCTGTCGGTGTCGACGCCGATGACCGTCACGACGGCAGGACCCACAGGGGGTTGCTGTAGAACCACAGGTCCTTCCACGGGTCGGCCGAGCCGAGGACGTCCATCGCCGGCCCGACCGGGTCGACCGCCGCGCCGCGCAGGCCCACGGCGGTGCGGTTGCCGTCGGTGCCGCGAACCCGCACGTACTGCGCCGCGCCGACCTTGCCCAGCGGGTAGGTGAAGTGCACGGTGCCAATGGACTTGTTGACCTCGAAGGACTTCGCGACCTTCGCGGTCGGCGCGACGAAGCCGTCGCGGTCGGTGGCGGGCCCGGTCACGTTGCCGGTGATCACGTCGATCCGCGCCAGCTGCGGCACGAACTGGGCCCAGTTGGGGCCGTTGGCCAGGTCGATCGAGATGACCAGGTCGACCTCGGCGCCCCGGCGCACGTGCAGCATGCCGCCCAGCGTCACCTCGTCACGGCCGTTGCGGGCACGCAGCCGCACGTCGAGGCCGCTGATCAGGCCGCCGTGGTCGACCCACACCCGGCCGGCACGGATGCCGTCCATCACCGACGCGTACGAGAAGTCCCGCGAGCCGACGTGGGTGCGGGAGTAGTAGCCCGGCCAGAAGTCGGTGTCGGTCAGGTTGAGGTCGCCGCCGTAGACCGGGTCGTTGTACTTGCCGTTCTTGGTGAAGTCCGAGCCCGGGCCACGCACCGCGTTGTCCGCGTACACGTTGTGGGAGTCGGAGTTGGCGGTGATCCACCACGGCTTGCCCTCGGCCAGGAGGCTGTCCCACAGCCCGCCGACGGTCGCGGTCATCCAGTCGAAACCGCCCCAGGTGCGGTAGCTCTCCAGCGGGTAGCCGGGGAACGAGTCCGCGCTCGGGCTGTTGTCGTAGCCGCCGCGGCCGCTGCCGGGGCCGTGCGGCGCGGGGATGCCGGCGCCCTGGTGGCCGGGCGCGCCCTCCATGCCGACGGCGATGGACGGGGCCGCGTCCCGCCACGCGCGGACCTCGTGCGGCGAGTCGATTCCCTTGCGGGCCGGGTGGTTGGCCAGGAACAGCGCGTCCTGCACGCGGCGGCGGCGCACCGCGTCGGCCAGGAAGTTCACGCCGGCGATGGCCAGCGCCTCGTTGGCCGGCGTGCCGGCGGTCGCGCCCTTGACCGAGCCGTCGAAGGTGTTCTCGAACTCCTTGAGCAGCGGCAGCTCGTTGCGGCCCGGGTGCACGAAGACGGTGCCGTGCTCGGCGGCCGGGATGTTCCACTCCAGGCCCTGGAACACCAGCGTG
Organism: Kutzneria sp. NPDC051319; assembly: GCF_040682195.1. Taxonomy (NCBI): domain Bacteria; kingdom Bacillati; phylum Actinomycetota; class Actinomycetes; order Pseudonocardiales; family Pseudonocardiaceae; genus Kutzneria; species Kutzneria sp. NPDC051319. The sequence goes on from NZ_JBFBAM010000006.1 coordinate 224,749, forward strand.
TCCCTGACCTTGTCGCGGGCGGCCACGATGTCGGGGTTGACCTTGTCGACGCCGATCTTGGCGTGCTCGTTGCTGCCGTGGTCGGTGATGACCATCCAGTCCAGGCCGTACGCGTTTGCGTGGCGGACGTGGTCGAGCACCCGGTACTTGCCGTCCGAGCTGTACTGGGTGTGGATGTGGTGGTCACCGGCCAGCCACAGGAAACCGTTGCGGGGCGGGCGGTTGCGGTCCGGGCCCGCCGCCGCGGCGCCGGCGCCGCCGGCCAGCACTCCGGCCGAGGCGAGGCCCGCGCCCAGCAGCCCGGCGCGGCGGAACATCGATCTGCGTGACAGCTCGTCCGGGCTCAGCTCCTGATCCGGGACGGCGAGGTCGGCCGCCGCCGGCAGCTCCTCGTGCGTGTGGTCGTGGCTGTGGTGATGGTGATGCTGTCCCACCGGGAAACCTCTTTCGCCGCTCGCCGACACGGGCGTTTCGGGCGAAGCCTCACTTGTCCGGACAAACCGCACCCAAACGCCGTGTGACGCGGAGGTGTCCATGCCGCAGCCACGGCGAAGGTGTGTGCGCCATCGACACGCTTCTGCACAGCCGGTCCCGGGCCGGGCGCGGTTCGTGATCGAGTCGCGCGTCACTTGATAACCGGAGAGCTCTCCGCTAACGTGGAGGCGTGCGGAGAACTCTCCGGTTCTAGTGAGAGGCAGTCATGGAGTACGTGAAGCTCGGGGCCACCGGCCTGGACGTGTCGCCGATCGCCATCGGCGCGATGACCTACGGCGAGCCGGACCGGGGCCATCCCGTGTGGTCGCTGGCGGAGGAGCAGGCCAGGCCGCTCATTCAGCACGCCCTGGAGCGGGGCGTCAACTTCTTCGACACGGCCAACATGTATTCGCTGGGCTCCAGCGAGGAGATCCTCGGGCGGGCCCTGCGGGACTTCGCCGTCCGGGACGACGTGGTGATCGCCACCAAGCTGCGGCACCCCATGCGGTCCGGCCCCAACGGCAAGGGCCTGTCGCGCAAGGCGATCATGACGGAGATCGACCACAGCCTGCGCCGGCTCGGGACCGACTACGTGGACCTGTACCAGATCCACCGCAACGACCCCAGCACCCCGCTGGAGGAGACCCTGGAGGCGCTGCACGATCTCGTGAAGGCCGGCAAGGTCCGCTACCTCGGCGCGTCGTCCATGCACGCCTGGGAGTTCAGCAAGGCCCTGCACATGCAGAAGGCCCACGGCTGGGCTCGTTTCGTGTCCATGCAGGACCATTACAACCTGTTGGCGCGTGAGGAAGAGCGCGAGATGCTCCCGCTGTGCGCGGATGAAGGCGTCGGCACCATCGTGTGGAGTCCGCTGGCGCGCGGCCGTCTCGCGCGGGCCTGGGACGACGCCGGCACTGCCCGGTCCGAGACCGACGGCGGCTACGCCGACACGCTCTACTCCACCCCGAACAGCGACCGCCGGATCGTCGATGCCGTGGGTTCCGTCGCCGCCGCTCGGGGAGTCAGCCGGGCCCAGGTCGCCCTTGCCTGGCTCCGCGCCAACCCCGTCGTCGTCGCGCCGTTGGTGGGGGCCAACTCCACCCGTCACATCGACGAGGCCGTGGCGTCGCTGGATGTCGTGCTCAGCGCCGAGGAGATCGCCCACCTGGAGCGGCCGTACACGCCTCGCTACGACTTCCAGGGCATCTCCAGCGACGCCGAGCTCCAGCGCATCGCCGCCCGCATCCCGCAGATGACGACGTCCTGAGTCAGCCGGTGACGGCCGGGGAAGCGGCGTCGCCGGTCAGCTTGCGGGGCGAGCCGGAACCGTCGGCCGGGACGGACCAGACGGCGTTGTCGAGTCCGTAGATGACGGTGTGGTCGTCCGACCAGAGGGCCTGGTCGTCGACGCTGCGGGTCTCGGCCAGCGGGATCTCCTTCAGCGTGGCCAGATCTAGCACGGACAGCCGCCAGACGCCGTCGCTGACCTTCTTCTTGAACGCCACGCGGGTGCCGTCGGGGGACAACGACGGGCATTCCACGTTCTCGCGCAGGGCCTTCCCGTGATAGTCGGCGTAGTCGCCCTCGACCAGGTACGTCTTGCCCAAGCTGGCGAGGGTGACGTAGAAGCGGTTGCCGTCGGGGGCGAAGGTGATGCCCCAGAAGTTGACGTCGGAGGCGAAGTACCGGCGGCCGTCGACCTGCACGGCCAGCTCCTCGATCGTCTTGACCAGGCGGCCGGTGTCCACTTCGTACAGTCCGGCCCGGGTGGAGAAGCCGGTGGCGGCGTAGGAGTCGCCGGTGACGAACAGCGTCCAGTAGACCAGTTTGCCGTCGGGGGAGACTCGGGCCCGGCTGGCGGTTCCGGGCAGGGACTCCTTGTGCTTGATGGCGAGGTGGTCGTCGAGGACCAGGACGTCGGTCACGGCCGGGAGCGTGCCGGGCTGGACGGCCAGGCACACGGCGGTGTGCTTGGCGACCGCGAACCGGTCGCAGCGCAGGCCGCTGACCTGAGGCGTGGCCGCCGGGTTGGACATCGGCACGGAGGCGATGCGGCCGGTGGAGACGGTGCGGTACAACAGCTGGCCGGGGGCGAGGGTGAGCTGGGCCGCCGGGCCGACCTCGGCGTTGTCGTGTCGGGAGCCGAGGGTGAACGCGACTGCGGCGACGATCAGGAGCACGGTGCCGCCGACGGCGAGCAGGACCTTCTTCATGGGCGTACCGGCCTTACGAATGCGGCGGCCAGGGCGACGGCGGCCAGGGCGGCCGCGGCGACGAATACGGCCGGCCGCAGGTCCCACAGCGTCCAGGCCAGTCCGAAAAGGACAGAGGAGAGCATCCGGGCCGCTGCTTGCCCGGTCTGCACGACGGCGAGCCCGGTCGCTCGCAGCCCCGACGGCACGAGCGGCCCGGCGGCGGCCATGAGCACACCATCGGTGGCCGCGTAGAACACGCCGTGCAGACCGAGGGCCACGACCGCGAGCCAGAAACCGGCCTGCGGTCCACAGATGAGCACCAACGCCAGGCACAGGGCGACATGGCCGCCCAGGAACACCGGCCATCGGCCGATCCGGTCGGCGAGGCGGCCGAGCGGCACGGCCAACAGCAGGTAGACGCCGGCGGTTCCCAGGGGCAGGAGCGGGAAATAGGTCGCCGCGACGTCCCAACGACGTTGCAGGAGCAGGTAGATGAACGAGTCGCCGACGGTCACCAGGCCCAGCAGGGCCGCCCAGATCGTGATCCGCCGGAAGTCCTTGGACCGCAACAGGTCGAACGCGGCCCGCAGCGACACGCCGTCCCGGTCGACCACGGCCGGCCGGTCGCGGACGAACAGGACCAGCAGCAGCACCGCGATGGCCGCGATGCAGAAGCTGGTGAAGAACACCGAGGTGTAGCTGCCCAGGCTCAGCGCCAGGACCGCCATGGCCACCAGCGGGCCGAGAAAGGCGCCCACGGTGTCCAGCGCGCGGTGTACCCCGAACGACCGGCCGAGCGCACCGGGCTCACTGCTGAGCGAGATCAGCGCATCCCGCGGGGCGGTGCGGATCCCTTTCCCGGTGCGGTCGGCGGCCAGGACGACGCCGATCGCCGCCACCGAGGAGCCGGCGGCGACCAGACCCAGCTTGCACACCGCGGACAGCCCGTACCCGAGCCCGGCGACCGCCTTGAGCCGCCGCCACCGGTCGGCCAGATGCCCGCCGAGCACCCGCACCACCGCGGTGGCGCCGGCGTAGAGCCCGTCGAGCAGACCGAACTGCAACGGGTTCAGACCCAGGCCCAGCACCAGGTAGAGCGGGAGGACGGCGGTCACCATCTCCGAGGAGACGTCGGTGACCAGGCTGACCAGTCCGAGCGCGACGACGTTGGCGGCCACCCGCCGCAGCGCCGGTTTCCGGTCGTTCCCGGCCGCCAGGTCCGAGGTGCGGCTGGCCGCGATGTACATGCCGACTCCCTACTGGTGGCAGGTGTAGGTCGGGCTGCTGTCGAGGGTCTTGCCGTCCACGCCGATCAACTGCGTCTGGAACGTGGTGTCCGTCATGGACAGCTTCAGGATCCCGTACGTCTTCAGCAGCTTCGCGGTCGTGGCGTGCTTGGAGCCCAGGTCGTACAGCGAGGCTCCGCCGGAGCCGCCGACGATCTCGACCGGCCCGTTGGCGTCGGACTTTCCGCTGGCGTCCTGCGGCACGAACCGCTCGTAGTCGTGGTCGTGTCCATTGAGGACCAGGTCGACCTTGTTGGACACCATGAGGTTCCACAGCTGGATGCTGTCGGGATTGTCGCCGTGGTCGCCCGAGCTCCACCGTGGGTGGTGGTAGTAGGCGGCGACGCAGCCCTTGGTGGTGGTGGCCAGATCCTGCTTCAGCCAGGCCAGCTGGTCGGACCCGGTGTCGTCCGGGGCGAAGTCGTCATGGGTCATGTACGCGCTGGAGTCCAGCGCGATGAAGTGCCAGTTGCCCATGTCCCAGCTGTAGTACCGCTTTCCGTTCGGCTGGGCGATCGAGCCGAAGTACTTGTCGTAGCCGTTGTACTTCGGACTGTCGTAGGTGTCGTGGTTGCCGGGAACCGGGCGGGTGATGCTCTTGAACTTGCCCCAGGTCTTGTCGTAGTAGGCCTGGTAGTCCGACAGATGGGCGTCGTCGTACTGGCTGTCGCCCATGGTGATCACCGCCGCCGGCTTCATCTGGTCGACCAGCTTGGCCGTCTTGACGTGCGCACAGCTCGAACTGCTCGCGGTGCAGCGCTCGGCGATGTCGCCGGCCGCGGCGAGGATGAACGCTCCGCTGCCGCCGGCCTTGGTCTTCACGGTGATCGGGGCGCCGGCCGGCGACAGGTTGCCGGCGGTGTCCCGGGTGCGGACGGCGTAGGTGTAGCTGGTGTCGGCCGCCAGGCCGATGTCGGTGTAGGCCGGATCTTCGCTGCTGGCCACGGTTTTACCGTCGCGCAGGATGTCGTAGCCGGCGACGGCGACGTTGTCCGTGGCGGCCTGCCAGGTCAGGGCGACGCTGGTGTCCGTGGTCGTGCCGGCGGCCAGACCGGCCGGTGTGGACGGTGGCTGGGTGTCGCCCGCGGAGTCGGCGACACCGAAAACCTGCATCTCCCACAGGGAATAGCCGTAGCTGGTGCCCCGGGCCAGGCCGACCAGGCGCACGTACCGGCCGTGGGCGGAGAGGTTGGTGAGATCGTCGGTCTTGCCGTCACCACTGTCGACGGCGGAGACCGTGGTGAAGTTGGTGCCGTCGTCGGAGATCTCGACGCGGTACTGCTTGGCATAGGCGGCTTCCCAGTTGAGCAGGACCCGGTGGACGGTCGAGGCCTGGCCCAGGTCGATCCGCAGCCACTGCGGATCCTGGCCCTCGATGCTGGCCCAGCGGCTGGTGGTGCTGCCGTCCACCGCCTTGTCGCCGGCGTACGAGGAACCCTCGACAGTGGAGGTGGCGACCGGTTTTCCTTGGGAAAGAAGGACATCGGCCGCCCGGGTGGCGGCCGATGCGACAACAGCGGTGGGGATGAGCAGGGCGGCGGCGATGACGGGTATGAGGCGACCGGATGGTCGCAGGCGGGTGGAGGGCACGTCGCGCTCCTTCAGGGACCTTGGCGGTGGCAGGCGGCGGACCTAGGTGAACAGGAGGTAAACGGTAAAGAAACTTTCCTAACTAGGGCCGACTGTAGCGATGTGTGATCGGGCTGACAAGACGTGTCACAACCGTGAATCGGTCAAGTGGACTTATCGTCCGGCGTGTAAAAATGGCGCGCGCCAACGCGTTGCGAGATCTGCAACGAAGTAACGGGTAATCGAGCGGGCCTCGCTCTCGGGCGAGCCGCGATTGCGTTCCGTGCAACGCTCGGGTGCTCAGTCCTCGGCGGCCCGGGGCCCGCGACCGACGGTGATCGGTTCGAGCAACAGGCGGGGGCGGCCGATCTGAGCCGAGACGGGGTCCAGTTCGCCGGTGGGCGGCTTATAGCCCGGGCCCGGCTCGATGCGGATGTCCGGGACCGGGACGAGGCCGCCGCAGGTCTGGCAGTGATTCTCCTCGTCGATCAGCCCGTTGTCGGCGTCGTGACGCAGGGCGCGCTTCGTGCCGTCGGGCGAGTAGGACTCGTCACCCCAGTGCAGCAGGGCGCGGATCACCGGCCACAGCGCCACGCCACGGTCGGTCAGGCGGTACTCGACCACGCCGCCGTTCTCGTCCCGGCGGAACACGCCCTCCTGTACCAGCGACTTGAGCCGGCTCGTCAGCACCGCGCGGGGGATCTTGAGCTGGGTGGCGAAGTCGCCGAACCGCCGCACGCCGAAGAAGGCGTCGCGGACGATCAGCAGCGTCCACCGCTCGCCGACCACCTCCAACGCCCGGGCCAGGGAGCAGTTGGGCTCGGCGTAGGTGCTGGGAAGGGCCATGCCGCCCAGTCTACCTCGCCGGTTCGCTAAATGAACTGCCCCGTGCTAGTGTTTGGTTCAGTGAATGAACTGCCGGTCGGAGGAGTGACGATGTCGGCCCGCCCGCACGCCGAGAAGAGGTTCGCCGAGATCAACGGCGTCCGGCTGGCCTACCTCGACGAGGGCGAGGGGTCGGCGATCGTGTTCCAGCACGGCAACCCCACCTCGTCCTATCTGTGGCGCAACGTCATGCCGCACCTGGCCGGGCTGGGTCGGTTGATCGCCTGCGACCTGGTCGGGATGGGCGACTCCGACAAGCTCACGCCGTCGGGCCCGGACCGGTACTCCTACCAGGAGCAGCGGGACCACCTGTTCGCACTGTGGGAGCACCTCGATCTCGGTGATGACGTCGTCCTCGTCCTGCACGACTGGGGCTCCGCGCTCGGCTTCGACTGGGCTCGCCGGCATCCGGACCGGGTGGCCGGCATTGCCTACATGGAGGCCATCGTCACGCCGCTGTCGTGGGACGACGTGCGGGGCGGGTTTGTCCAGGAGGACAGCCCGGACCCGATCGGCGCTGCCGTGGCCGACTTCGTCCGCCGGATCAAGTCCTAGGAGTCATCATGTCTTCCGTGCTCATCACCGGCGCCTCCAAGGGCATCGGCCGCGCCATCGCCGTCGAGCTGGCCGGCCGGGGCCACCGGGTGGTCGCCACTGCCCGCCAGCCGGAGACGCTGGCCGACCTGGACGTCGACCAGCGGCTGCGGCTCGACGTCACCGACCAGGACAGCGTCGACCGGGCGGTCGAGGCCGCCGGTTCGATCGACGTGCTGGTCAGCAACGCCGGGGCCACCCTTCGGGCGCCGCTGGAGAGCGTGCCGCTGAACGAGGTGGAGAAGCTGTTCCAGCTCAACACCTTCGGCGCGCTACGCGTGGCGCAGGCCGTGCTGCCAGCCATGCGGCAGCGGGGTTCGGGGCGGCTGGTGTTCGTCTCCAGCATTCAGGGACGTCTGGTGCTGCCGATCATCGCGCCTTACGGGGCCAGCAAGTGGGCGTTGGAGGCGATAGCCGAGGGTTTGGCGTTGGAGGTCGGTCACTTCGGCGTCAAGGTCAGCGTCGTGCAGCCCGGCGCCGTCGACACCAACGGCGCCACCGGTGGGGCCAATTCGTTCTTCGCCACCGAAGACCCGTATTTGGCTCTGTACAAGCAGCTTCCCGCTCTGCGGCGCGAAGCCGTCACCGCCGAGCTGGTCGCCGCCGTCGTGGCCGACACCATCGAGCATCCGTCGCCGCCGCTGCGCGTGCCGGCCGGCGCGCCGGCCGAGCAGGCCCTGAAGGCACGCAAGGAAGCTCCGGACGGCGTGCCGTACATGCCGGTCGAGCTCGACTGGTGATCCTGGAACAACTGGAACAAGCCGGTTCTTGGCCACCGTCGGAAAATCGATGTTCATGGTTGCGAACATGAGGCTGTGGCTGGACACTGGGCACTCCACCGTCTCCGACACGTCGCATGCCGCCACATCTCGTGTCGACCACCGATTCGAGAGTTCATCGTGCTGCGAAAGACACTTGTTGTCGCCACGGCATTCCTGGTCACGGCGGCGCTGGCGCTGCCGGCGACCGCCGCCGTGACCCACCCGTCCGTGAAGGGCAAGGTTTACGCCGGCTACCAGGGCTGGTTCGACGCGCCCGGCAGCGGCTCGCCGATCAACAACTGGGTGCACTGGTCGGGCGGCGCCGCGCCGTCGCCCGGCCACCAGACGTTCGAGATCTACCCGGACATGCGCCCTTACCCGGCCAACGACCAGTTCCGCGCCGGCTACGCCAATCTCGGCAACGGCCAGCCGTCGACGTTGTTCTCCTCGTACGTCACGCAGACCGTCGATCTCCAGTTCTCGTGGATGCAGAAGTTCGGCATCGACGGCGCCGCCTTACAGCGCTTCACCAGCGACCTCGTGCAGCCCGGTTCGGCCCGGTACAACCAGCGCAATGCCGTCACCGCCAAGGCTCGCGACGCGGCCCAGAAGTACGGCCGGGCCTTCTACATCGAGTACGACCTGTCCGGCATGACCGACGACCGCGAGCAGGCGGTCAAGAACGACTGGACCAACGTCGTCAAGAACTCCTTGCACCTGACCGATTCCTCGTCCTATGCCTACCAGGACGGCAAGCCTGTCGTCGAGCTGTGGGGAATGGGTGTCGTCGGTTCGGCCGCTGACGTCGGTCCCAGCCTGGACCTGATCAACTGGTTCAAGGCCCAGGGCCTGTACGTGATCGGCGGCGTGCCTCGCGGTTGGCGCACCGACACCAATTCCAAGCCGGGTTACGCGCCCGTGTACCAGGCCCTGAACATGGTGTCCCCGTGGAACGTCGGCTCCCAGTCCGTCGACGGATCCCTGTTCGCCGCCGACCTCAAGGCCTTGTCGGCCCGGGGCCAGGACTACCAGCCGGTGATCTATCCCGGCTTCGCCTGGTCCAACTGGAACGGCGGCGCCCGCAATATGATCCCGCGCAAGGCCGGCTCCTTCCTGTGGCAGCAGGCCGCGGCGCTGCGTCAGAACGGCGTCGGGCAGGCCTTCATCGCCATGTTCGACGAGTACGACGAGGGCACCGCGATCGCGCCCCTGGCCGAGGACTCGTCGATGATCCCCACCAACCAGTACTTCCTCACCGCCAGCGCCGACGGCACCTTCCTCTCGTCGGACTTCTACCTGCGCCTGGCCGGCGCCGCCACCAAGATGATCAACGGCTCCGCTCCGCTCACCCCCACCGTGCCCATCCCGCCCACCGACGGCCCCGTCGCCTTCCGCACCGGCTTCGAGCCCGGCCTCGACGCCATGCCCAGCACGGGTTCAGGTGTCGCGGCGGCCAACCATGTCCTCCGGGCCCAGGGCTCCTCGGCCAGCCGACAACAAGTGTTTACCGTGCACATTCCAGTGCAGGCCTCGACCAAGCTCAGCTACGACCTGCTGTCCAGCGGCGGTGTCACCGTCGATCTCCTGTACACCGACGGCACCTCGACCGCCGGCCCCGATGCCGTTTCCGCCACGTGGACCCATGTCTCCCGGGATCTCGGTGCGGCGGCGGGCAAGACCATCAGCGGCATCGTCGTGAACACCTCCGGTGCTCACGACGCCTCCCTCGACAACCTCCAGATCGCCAGCTGAGCCACGGGGCGTCACGACCTCACGGCAGCCCACACAGTGCGCTCGGTGCGGACGGCGAGATCGTCGCGACGAAGGAGGTTGTCGTCGGCGAGCAGCTCGTCCAACGCGGCGAGGTCGTCGGGGGAGATGATGTCGGCGACGGCGGTTCGCAAGCGGCGCAAGGTGGTCAGGGCGTAACGCCCGATGGCGGGAGAGCGGGACTGTTCGATGTGGACGGTGATGGTCCGCTGCCCGTCCACACGGAAACCGGCGTCGACGAGCATCGGACCCCAGTCGGCGCCACGATGGGGCACGTGCGAAGCGTGCCGGTGGTGGCTGGCGGCGTGGCAGCGGTCCTCAAGGCCGTCCAGAGCGGGAAGGAAACGAGGCCGCCCAGCGAGTTCCACGACGGCGAGCAGGCCACCGGGGGCCAGCACGGAGTGGACCTGACGCAGCGTCCGCACGGGGTCGGCCATGTGGTGCAGGGAGGCCGACGCCCACACGAGATCGGGGCGGCCGAGGTCGGGCCAAGCGGCGTCGAGGTCGGCGACGACGGTGCGGACACGGTTGTCGACGCCGGCCGCGAGGGCCTTCTCCCGCAGCCGGGCCAGGTGCTCGGTCGAGGCGTCGACGGCGATCACCTCGGCCGTGGGGAAGTGCGTGAGCAGGGCGAAGGTGCCGGCTCCGGTGCCGGCGCCGAGGTCGACGATCCGGCGCGGCGGGGCCGCGACGGGCAGCCACGCGGTGATGGCGGCGGTGTGCTCGGCGAGCACCTCGGCGTCCAAATCGAGCATCTCGGCCTGGTCGGTGTTGGTCATGACGCCACCGTAGGCCCGCCGTGCGTCAGGAGCACAGCACCTTGCGTAAACGGCAAGACGACGGGCCGCTGTCCTGCCGATCCGGCAAGTCAGTCGTCGGTCGGATGCCCCCGACGAGCGTCCCGGTCGAAGATGCCCAGGATCTCGCACGGCCCGCCGACGGAGCCGATCGCGTGCGGCAGCATGGTGGGGAACTCGGCGGCCTGGTTGACCTCGACGCGCAGGCGGCGGTTGCCCAGCAGTAGAACGGCGGTGCCGGAGAGAACCACGAGCCACTCGTGGCCGGCGTGGGCGCGCATCCGACTCGGGTCGTCCGGCGGGCCGGTGATGCGCTGCCGCACGACGCTCATGCCCGGCTCGGCCTTGATCGACCACCGCATCAGCCCGTGCGCGCCGTCCAGCACCGGATTGACGATCACGTCGTCGGTGTCGGTCTCGACCAGCTGGTCCAGCGAGGTGTCCAGGGCCCGGGCGATGGCCACCAGCTGGTCGAGGGCCAGCCGGCGCTGACCGGTCTCGATCCGGCTCAGCGAGGACGGGCTCATCCGCGTGCGGCCGGCCAGATCCTCCAGCGACCAGCCCTGCGCCACGCGCAGCGCCCTGATGCGTTGCCGGACGAGGCCGTCCAGTTCGCCATCTGCTTGCGTCATACGCACAAGATAATGCCTCTGGCGCACGCTTCGGTACGAATAATCCGAATGATGCACAACCCGCCGTTCGGCGGGTACGTCCCCTACTTCCAGCCCTAAAACAGTTGGTCCCGTTCGCTGACGATTTCCGCACGGGTCACGCCAGTTGACCTCCCTGCGGAAGGTTCCACCTCAATGCTCTCCACCAGAACTGCCGCGGTCGCGGCTGCCTTGGCCGCGTCCTCACTGATCGCGGGCGGCCTGGTCGGCTCCGGCACGGCGGCCGCGCAGACCGACCAGATCGGCACCGACGGCGCGGGCCGGGTCATCGCCGTCGAGCCGGCCACGCCGGTCGCGGCCCCGGGCGGGGCCAGCGCGGCCACGGCCGCTCAGGCCCACACCGGGCGGCTGGCCCAGCAGTTCGGGCTCTCGGTCGGCGAGCTGGTGCTCGACAACGTCCAGCAGCTGCCGGGCGGCAGCGTGGCCCGGCTCCAGCAGAAGATCAACGGCGTGCCGGTGTTCGGCGCGCAGGTCGTGCAGGACCTGGACGGCTCCGGCGCCCTGTTGGCCGCGGTCGGCAAGACCAGCCAGCGCAGCGCCGGCGCGTTCCCCGCCGACGCCGCGGCCGCGCAGGCCAGGGCCGGCAAGGCAGCGGTCTCGGCCGTGGCGGCGAAGGACAGCGCGGCCAAGGCTTTGCGCGCCGACGCGGCCCAGAACTACTGGTACGACGCCAGCCTGGGCACCGACGGTGCCGCGGCCACCGCCGTGCCGTCCTACTTCGTGCCGGTGCACGGGGCCGACCCCGAGGACAAGTGGACGGTCGTCGTCGGCGCCGACACGACCAAGGTCCTGGCCGTCTGGGGCGAGACCCGCAAGGCCAGCAACCGCGTGGTGTGCGACGCCAAGCGCAAGGTCGTCGACCTGGACGTCGCCACTGAGGCCGACATCCGCTGCGGCGCGAACCAGCCGTTCGGCGTGAGCCGCAGCGAGGGGCAGGCCGCCTCCGCGACCGCTGACGTCAACAACGTCTACAACTACTTCGGCGCGGCGCAGTCGTTCTACAGCCAGTACGCCAACTACGACCTGACCGCCAACATCGGCGCGAACTACGGCGACGGCCGCGGCAAGGCCCTGCGCGGCACCGTGCGCATGTGCGAGATCAGCACCGGCCGGGACGGCGTCCGCCGTCAGCAGTGCCCGTGGGCCAACGCGTTCTGGGACGGCGAGCAGATGGCCTTCGGCGAGGGCGTCACCACCATGGACATCACCGGTCACGAGCTGACCCACGGCGTCACCCAGCACACCTCCGGCCTGTCCGGCGGCTACGCGGCGGCGATCAACGAGGGCATGTCCGACGTCTTCGGCAAGTTCATCGCCCTCAAGGCCAACGACCCGAACGCCGCCGGCGCCAACCGGTGGCTGCTGGGCGCCGGCTCCTCGCTGGGTCAGGTGCGGGACATGAAGAACCCGGCCGACTCCGGTGGGGGCGCGAGCCCCGACCGGGTCAACGGCCAGTACTGGGTCGACTCCGACGGCGAGGAGCACACCGACGCCACGGTTGTCGGCAAGACCGACTACCTGATCACCGACGGCGACACCTTCAACGGGCAGACCATCCGCGGCATCGGCGAGAACAAGTCGATCGCGCTGTGGTGGAAGGTCGAGAACCTGCTGCGCTCCACCGCGACGTTCAAGGACCTGGGCAACGCGCTGAACACCGCGTGCGCCACCAACGTGCGGACCAAGGTCGCCGGCACCACCGCCGACGACTGCACCCAGGTGGCCAAGGCCGTGAAGGCCACCCAGCTGCTGCAGAACGCCTGAGGCGACCACGGGGTGGCGCGGCTTCGGTCGCGTCACCCCGTGTCCATGGACCTTGGCGGTTCATTCACCGAACTAACTCGTGCTATGGTCGGTTCAGTGAATGAACCAAGGAGGTCTGTCATGTGCCAGTTGGACGCCGACTGATGGCCGGGCTGTTCCTGATCACGGGTGCGACCGGCAAGACCGGGCGCGGCACCGTCGACCTGCTGCTGGCCGGCGGGCATCGGGTGCGGGCGTTGGCCCACAACGACGACGAGCGTTCCCGGGCGCTGGCCGAGGCGGGCGCGGAGGTCGTGTTCGGCGACATGCACGACCTCGACAGCGTGACGGCCGCGATGCGGGGTGTCAGCGGCGCCTACTTCTGTTACCCCATCCTGCCCGGCTTGATCGAGGCCACCGCCAATTTCGCGCAGGCGGCGACCGAGGCCGGCGTCCGCTCGGTGGTCAACATGTCGCAGATCTCCGCCCGCCGTGAGGCTCGGAGCAACGCGGCGCGGCAGCATTGGCTGGGTGAAAGGCTGTTGGACCGGACCGATCTGCTCACCGCGCACATCCGGCCGACGTTCTTCGCCGAGTGGCTGAAGCTGTGGTGGGAGAAGCGGGACGGGGAGGGCTATCTGCGGCTCCCGTTCGGCGAAGGCCGACATGCCCCGATCGCCGGATCCGACCAGTCGCACGTGATCGCCGCACTGCTCCTGGATCCCGAGCCGCACGACCGCGCCGTCTACGGCCTGTACGGGCCGGTCGAGCTGAACCACCACGAGATCGCCGCGGAAATGTCGGCGACGCTTGGCTTTCCCGTGCACTACGACCCGATCAGCGTGGAGGAGTTCGCCTCGGCCATGGTCGACCGGGGGATGCCGGCGCACCGCGTTCAGCACCTGAGCAACGTGGCCGTCGACTACCAGCACGGGATTTTCGCCGGTGTCAACGACATCGTCTCGCGGATCGGCGGCCGGGAGCCGCTGTCGGTCTCGCAGTACGTCACCGAGAACAAGACCGACTTCGAGACCAGCGGGCCGCTCTTCGTTCCGCAGCCGTGATGCGTCGGGGCCGTTCGGTGAGTTCGAGCGTGACGCCGCAAGTCTCCTCGGGAAGGACGACAATGTCGTTGTCCGGCTCCCTGAGGCGGAACTGGTTGCCCAGCAACAGGTCCTTGGGAAGTGGGCTGATCCCCGGTTGCTGAGGGATTTCCCGGTGTTTCCGCCGGCGGCGTCGAAAGGTCGTCCAGCGCGCCTATCGTTGCCGGTGTTGGGGAATCAAGCCTTGAGGAGTGCACATGTTTTCAACGCTGGCCGCCCGTGGTGCGACGGCCGTCGCGGCGCTGGGACTGACCGCCGCCGGCCTGGCTCTCGCCCCGGCAGCGGCCGACGCCGCGCCGGCCGGGGGTGGCGCGTGGCTGTGCGTCGCGTCGGACAGCGACTACACGGCGGTGTTGCAGTGGCCGAACCGCGGCGGTATGGAGACGACCGTCGTCGAGCCGGGCCGCTGCAGCTCCGCCGGGCCGGACGAGCGCGGTGACCTCATCGTGGTGCTGGCCAACTACCGCGGCGCCACCGTCAACCTCGGTCACTGGTTCGGCGGCGGCTTCAACGAGACCGCCTACGCGCACGGGCAGTTCGGTGCCGGCACGGCCGGTTTCCAGGTCCGTTTCTGACCCGATCCGCTGCGGGCGCCGCCAGGTCCGCAGACATGTCGACGGCGTTTCCCCCACCCCCAGCGGGGATTCGCCGTCGACCACCATCCGGTCCACAAAGGAGCGTCATGCGCAAGCTCATCGCGTGCTGCACGGCTTCGCCTGCCCGCGGACCGGTCCCGGCGAGTGGCGCCTGATCGTCCTGTGCTGACGAGCCTCAGACCACGCCGGCCCGCATCGCGTACGCCACGGCGTGGGCCCGCGTGTGGAGGTTGTAGCGGGCCATCAGCCCGTGCAGCACGTACTTCACGGTTCGCTCCGAGTACGACAGCTCGGCCGCGATCTCGTCGGTGCCCATGCCCTCGGCCAGCAGCCGCAGGACATCGCGCTCCCGGGCCCCCAGCCCGGACATGGTCAGGCCGTTGGGTTCCAGGACGTCGCGCCGCACGCGGGCGAGCTCGGTCAGCAGCTCGCCCTGCATGGCGGGCGGCAGGAAGGCCACGCCGCTGTGCACGGCCAGGATCGCCTGCACGAGCCGGGTCGCGCGGAGGCCTTCGCGCGGCAGCACCGCCGCCACGCCGCACTCCACGGCGATCAGCGGGTTGACCGCGCGGAAGTCGTCGGTGACGAGCACACAGCGCGGCGCCGGGTCGGCTTTCGACTGCGCGCGGATGGCGCGGACCCACCAGTAGGTGTCCTCGTCGGACTCCTCGATGATGACAACGACCTCGGCGCGGGCCTGGTCCTCGTCGGTGAGCACCCGCAGGCGGATGTCGCCGTCGAGCAGGCTGGCGGCGCCGAGCGCGCTGAGCGGGTCCGAGGCGTGCACGGCGACGTCGACGACCGCCGCCCGCGTGACGGGGCGAGGTGACTGCTGGATCATGGTTTCAGTTTCCGGTTCTCTACTTCACAGGCCCTCGACCGAGGGCGTCAGATGACGCCGGTGCGCATGGCGTATGCCACCGCGTGCTGGCGATTGCGCAGGTGAAGGCGGCTGTTGACGCCGTGGATGATGTTCTTCACGGTCCGCTGCGAGTAGCACAGCTTCTGCGCGATCTCGGCCGTGTCGAAGCCGTCGGCCATCAGCCGCAGCACGTCCACCTCGCGGGCGTTCATGTCCGTGAAGTTCAGGCCGCGGGCGGCCAACACCTCGTGCTGGAGGTGCTCGGCCCGGGCGACCAGCGCGCCGAGCAGGTCGGCCGGCGAGGACTCGTCCCGTGAGGCCACGGATGCGATGGCGTCGAGCAACCGCTCGTCGGTGGCCGCGGCTCGGGGCAGCACAGCCACGATGCGGCAGCGGACGGCGTCGAGCAGGTCGGATTCGCTGACCTTGTTGGCGATGAGGATCGCCGGGCAGTGCGGCACGTCCCTGCCGATCGCCGCCAGGTTGTGCGTGGTGAGCCGATCCGGCACGAGGATCACCACGTCGGCGTCGGCCCGTGGCGGAGTGATCACCCGCACCTCGGGCCGAGAGGCGAGGTACCTCGTGATGCCGGCGTGGCTGATCGGATCGGATGCCTGCACGGCCACCCGGAAAGTCGGTCGCATGTCGATGTCCCCCAGAGACTCGCCTTCGATGAGAACGAGTCTTCCGGTTGTCACTTCATGAGCTCTCCACCGAATTGTCCGGGCACGTCAGAGGGGATATTCGCCGGCGTGCACGGCGGCCGCCAGCTCCACCCGGGACTGGTAGCCGGACCGCGTGAACAGCCGGCTGAGCCGTCCTTCGACGCTCTTCTCGGACGCCTGGAGCACGGTCGCCAGCTGCTTGTTGGTCAGGCCGTCGGCCGCCAGCACGGCCAGCAGGCGCTCGTTCTCGGCCAGCGTCTGCCGCCGCCCCGGCACCACCACGCCGTGGTCCCGCATCAGGCCCCGCAGCCACGACCGGCACAGCAGCGCGTCGAGCTCCTCGACGAATTCGTAGGCCTGCTTGAGAATCCGCGGATCGGCCAAGCCATGGCCGACCAGCCGCCCGACGGTGGTGGCGAACTCGAGCGGCTGCCGCCGGTCCGTCGCCAGCCCCATCGCGGTGTTGGCCAGCTCGGCGTCCCGCTCGACGATGGCCTGGACCACCTGGGCGCGGAGCCGGACGCCGGGGGAGTCGGAGACCCGCTCGGCCTCGCGGCAGCATCGCCGCGCCCCGTCGATGTCGCCCCGCCGGAGCTGGAGTTCGGCCAGCTGCGCCCACAGCCGGTCGGTGCCGAGGACCGTGCTGCGATCGGCGGCACGGGCCAGGCCTTGCCGCAGCCGGGTTCGAGCCTGCTCGTGGTCGCCGAGGGCCTGGTCGATCTTCGCCTCCGCCGAGTCCAGGAGGTACGGCAGCGCGGCGCCGACACTGCGGGCGCCGGTGATCAGCTCCCGGCTCAGCGTGAGCTGGCCACGGGCGAACGCGAGGGTGGTGATCCGCTCCTGGACGACGGTGGCGGCGATGTCGTCGGACCCGGTGCCCACGGCCCGGGCGAGGTTCTCGCCGAGCCGGAAGTCCCCGCGCAGCAACGTGATCGCCGCGCGATGGGCCGGGGCCAGCCGCTCGACCGCGATGCCGGCGCACGCCAGGATCTTCTCGACGGCCTCGGCGTCGGCGTCCAGCAGCGCCGGCAGCAGGCGCAGGTGGGCGACCTCCCAGTGGCTACCGGCTGCGTCGAGGGCGTGCTCGAACCGGTCCTGGCGTCCGAGCAGCAGATGGGCCTGCGCCAGCACGAGATGGCCCAGGCGGGCGGTGGAGGGCCGGACCCGCCAATCGCTTTCGTGCGCGGTCAGCAGGAGCCGCGCGTGGTCGGGATGGCCGTCCAGCAGAAGATCGGTGGCACGGCTCAGCGCGTGGCGGGCGGCGTCCGTCGGCGCGGACGGATCGCCTTTGCCGACAACGCGGCGGGCCAGCACGGTGAGCTGCGTCAAGACGTCGATCTCGGCGTCGGACAGGCTGTCGCCGTGCTCGTGCAGCACGCGTTCGGCGCTGCGTAGGCATTCCTCGTACGATCTGTGCCGATAGCAGGCCTGCGCGTGCCGGATCAGGATTCGCCGACGGCGCTGGTCGTCGGTGGTCACGTGGGCGGCGGCGAGCAGCCACCGCTCGCTGCCCGGGCCGTCCAGCCGGTCGGCGCACGCCAGGAGTTCCTCGCACGCGGTCTCCCGGTCGACGAGTTTTCCCGCCTCCGCCAACCGATCCGCGTAGTAGGTCGGGTCGACGTCCTCGGCGCTGCCGTCCCACACCGCCGTGACGGCGGCCCCGGCCAGCAGCCGCCGTTCGAACGGTCCGAGCTGGCCGGCGATCGTCGCCGCCACTGCCTCGGACCGGAACCGCCAGCCGTGCCGGCTCCGGCGCAGCACACCCGACCGGCACAGGCGTCCGATCACCGCCATGACCGCATCTGGGGCGGCCCCGAGGATTGCGGTGACCAGGGTCGGTAGGCCGGTGCCGATCGGGTGCAGCGCGGCGATCGCCTTGACGATCGGCCACTCCTCGGGCCCACCTCGCCGGATCTCGGCAATCACGGGGTGATCCGCCGGCAACACAGCGCTGACCGACGCGATCAGGTGGGCGCGCCCGGCGGCGAAGGCCACGCCGTCGGATTGGACCACCGAGGTAAGCGCTTTCGACAAGACGGCCGGCAACCCGCCGGACAACCGGCCCAGCGCGGCCACCAGCTCCGGTTCGGGGCGGGCCTGGAGGGCTTGGTGGGCGGCCATGGCGATGGCGGCCGGCCCGAGAGGCCGCAGGGTCTGCACCTGCGCCAGACCTTCGGACCACAACTGCCGCAACGTATCCCGCGCCGCCGGTGAGCCCGGCAGCTCGGCCGTGCACACGCAGGTCACGCCGGCCCGAACCAGGGATTCCAGCACTGCCAGCGAATCGGCGTCCAGCCAGTGCGCGTCCTCGATCAGCAGCACACGGATATCGGCTCGCCGCAACGCAGAGGCAATGGCCGCCGCAGTCCGCTCCGGCGGCGTCACGACACCCGTCAGCGGGCCTGCGTGCGTCCAGCGCACGGCGCCGGCCATGGTGATCGAGGACAACAGCGACGCCCCGAGCGGATGCGGCGAGCATCTGACGTGCAGAGCGCGATCCAGCGTGGCCCGCAATCGTTCCACCAATGCGTCGTGACCCGCTCCGACCGGTCCCACCACGGCGACGAGCGGCGTGCCGCGGGCGGCCACCAGGCCGGCGATGTCGGTCACGACGTGACCCGGGGGCCGTCGCCCGAGGCGATGCACAGGCCGGCCACCGTGATGGCCACGCCCGACGGGGGAGTGATCCGCACAGTGCCGGGACCGTCGGCCGCGTTGATGGTGACAGCCTTGTCCAGCACCAGGTTCTCCGCGTACTCGCCGGCCGCGACGACTCCACCCACCTCAGGTCTCCTTCATGTAGTGACCCGCCGGCGGCGCTTGACCATGGCCGCCGCGACGTCGACCCGGGTGCGGGCGCCGGTCTTGGCGAACACCCGGGAAAGGTTGTGTTCCACGGTTTTCTCGCTCATCCGCATCGTCACGGCGATCTGCCGGTTGGTGCGGCCCTGCCGGATCAGCGAGGCGATCAGCAGCTCCGTCTTCGACAGCGTCGACGGGCGATCCGTGCTCCGAGGGGCGGTGACGCCGCGCAGGCGCATGAGATCTCGGGCCCGGGCCCGCAGCGGCGTCGCGCCGAGCACGGTGGCGAGCTCGTGGGCCTCGTGCAGCCACGGCTGCGGCTCCGCGGCCAGGCCGCCAGCCAGCAGGCACACGGTCAGCAGCGCGGGGAGGTGGCCGCGGCGGCGGAAGAGGTCAGCGGTGTTGCGCAGCCGGTCGAGGTCGCGGTTGACCGCGCCACGGGCGAATATCAGCAGCTCAGGGGCTAGGCAGCGGCTTTCGATCTCGCCGAGCACGAGGACGGCCCGAACGGGGTCGTCGGCAAGCACGGCGATCACCACCAGCCGCATGAGCAGCTGCTCGTGGCCGGGTGCCGTGGGCGCGTCGAGGTAGGCGCGCCAACCGAGGTCGAACGCGTGGTCGCCGGCCCGCAGCCGCATGCCGCACTCGACCCAGGCCCGCAGCACGGGTTGCCGCGCGCCGGCGGCGGCCAGCCAGGACAGCGCCTGACGTTCGTCGCCCTGCTCGGCACACACCTCGGCGGCCAGCAGGCGGGCGATCGGGGCCTGCGCGCCGGCCAGCTCCAGCCGTCGGGCCGCCGCCAGCACGGCCGTCCAGTCGCCGGTGCGGTAGCCCCGCAGGACGCAGTGGTAGAGCGACGGCACCGAGTCCGGGGCGCCCCAGCCGTGCACCACGTCCAGCATGGCGGCGACGTCCTGCACGGCCGCCGCCTCGGCCAGCTCGGCGCGTTGAGCCTGCGACAGCGGCCCGCACCAGGACGTGAGGTCGGACGGCCGCAGCGGTTCGTCGGCGAGCCAGCGGTCGGAGAACGCGGCGGCGGCTGGCAGCACGCTCCGGACGGCGTGCGGGACGGGGCGGCAGGCGTGGATGGCCGCGACGGTGACCGCGGCCGCCGCGTCGGCGTCCAGCGGGGCGTCGGCGGCGAGGTCGAGGAGGGCCTCGACATGGCCGGTCCGGGTCAGCAGCCGGGCGAATTCGGCGGTGATCGGCCGGGGCCGCGCGGCGAGGAGCCAGCGAGCCGCCGTGTCCTCGTCGGCAGCCCGCTCGGCCGGCCTGATCAGCAGGTTGTCGTGACGGAGGGAGCTGCGAGACAGGTGCTCGGCGATCACGGCTTCGTCGCCGTTCAAGTGTTGGGCCACGGCGGCGTGCATGTCGCTGATGGCCTCGGCGGCCTCGGCCAGCACCCGCGCGGCCAGCGCCGGGCTCGGGCACGTCAGCTGCCCGTCCGCGGCGCAGTCCAACACCTTCAGCCGCACGAGCTCATCGACCGCGTCGCCGTACTCCGCCACCGTGCCGCCGACGGCCGCGACCAGCATCGGCAGGTCATCGACGCCGAACCTCACCGACGTCGCCATGGCCACCAGGTGCACACCGACCACGCCGAAACCGCGCACACGGGCCACAGCCTCATGCCCGACCGGCACCATGATCGGCAAGTCGGCCATGCAGGCGCGCCCGTGCACGACAACGAGCCGGCCCTCGCGCCGCAGCTCGTCCACAGTGGACAGCAGTGTGGCCGGATGCCGCCCGAGCGGGCCGAGTGCGGCAAGCAGGCGGCCCAACGTCGACTCGTCGAAGGGCGCCCCGAACGCCTTGGCCAGCAGCGGCTCGACGCATTCCGCCGGCAACGGCCCCAGATTCACGACGTGGTCGGCCAGGCCGCACAGGCTGCCGTCGTCGGTGCACGTGGCGACGACGAGGCACCGGGGCAGGCACATGGCGAACAGCGCGCTGGCCGGCGACGTCAGCGCGTCCACATCGTCGGCCAGCACGACAACGTCCTTGTGCCGGCTCAGGCGGCCGAACAGCCGCGCGAGTTCCGCCACCAGGCCGGACCGCCCCTGGGGCGATCGATATGTCAGCGGCTGCGTCAATGCCCGCACGGCTTCGATGGACGCCGCGACACCCGGCTCAGCGAATTCCTCGAAATGCCGTTGTGCGGCATGCAGGAGCGCGGTGGCGCCGAACTCGTCCCAGGCCGGGACGCCATCCCGAAAGGCCACGGTCAGCACGCGGGCGCTCGATGTCCGGCGGCCGAATGCCGCGAGCAGAGCCGATTTCCCGATACCCCGCGGGCCGCGGACAACGGCGAGGACGCGGCGGCGCGGGCCGATGCCGGCGAGTGTGGAATCGAGTGCGGACAACTCGGCGTCCCGCCCGTTGGCCGACGGCATGCGACCACCACTCTCCCTGATCCGAAATTCCCCGAATTCGTCTGGGACATCGTGGGTGGCGGCCGAGCGGATCGAGCGTCACGAGTGACGGCCGCCCACTGAGACTGCCTCTTCGAGCCACCGGCGGCCGGTGGTGCAACCTGCCCGGCACGGTGGGTGTTCGACGATTCAAGGAATTCCGCGCACGCCTGCTGTCCTTTGTGGACTATCGGGGTATCGGTGTCCGCTCAGGTAATTCCCCAGTTCTTGAACGAGGGAGGATCGAATCGGACGGGGTTGTTCGGGCAACCAACGTTTCACGACCAAACCTGACTCGCTCCTCGCGACGGGCGCTCGCTTTCCCGTCCGACCGCGCTGACCTCGGCTCTTGCCCGTCGGGGCCGGTGATTCGACCGACACTCGCCGACGACGTGAGTCGGTGGCGGCTAAGATGATCCGGTCATGGAAAGTCGAAGCGCGCGCCCCGGAATCGGCCGCTGCGCATCCATTCGCAGGGCATCCATCCACGGGCTATCCATCCACCGCGAGCCGAAGTGACTTCCGCCGAGTCGTCCCGGCTGCGGATCCAGTTGCTCGGCCCCGTCCGGGCCTGGCGCGGCGAGGCGGAGATCGACCTCGGCCGCGGGCGCCGGCGCGCGGTGTTCGCCATCCTGGCGGCCAACGCCAACAAGGCCGTCTCGCGCACCGAATTCGTGGACGGCATCTGGGGAGACGCGCCGCCGGCCAAGGCCGTCGGCATCCTGCACACCTACATCTCCGCGCTGCGCAAGGCTCTCGCCGGCGACGGCTCGATCCTGACCACCATCGAGTCGAGCTACTCGCTGGCCCTCGAACCCGACCAGCTCGACGAGCAGCAGTTCGAACAGCACCAGCGGGACGCCCAGTGGAGCTGGGAGAACGGCGACCTCCAGGCCGCGGTCGACGCCCTCGACGCGGCCGTCGGCCTGTGGCACGGCGACGGCCTCGACGGGCTGAAGGTGCCCTTCGCCGAGCTGTACCGGGCCCGGCTGGCCGAGCTGAAGGCCACCGCCCTCGAACGCCGGGCCGCGCTGGCCCTCATCCTCGGCCACCACGCCGACGCGACCGACGGCCTGGCGGCCACGGTGGCGCAGTTCCCGCAGCGGGAGGGGGCCCGCGGTCTGCTCATGGCGGCGCTCTACAAGGCCGGTCGCCGCGACGACGCGCTGCGGCTGTTCGACGAAACGAGCGAGATCCTCAGCGCCGAGCTGGGCATCGACCCTGGCGCCGCGCTGCGGCACATTCGCGGCCGCATCCTCGACGGCGAGCCGCTGACGGCCGAAGACATCGGGGCCACCACCTGGATGCCCCGCCCGGCCGCGTCGGCGGTCGACCACCTGACAGCCCTGGAGCGGAAACGGCCGGCCGTGCCGGAGCTCTTCGTCGGCCGGCGGCCGGAGCTGGCCCGGTTCACGGCGCTGCTGGCCGACCTGGACCAGGGCCGGGGCGCGTGCGTGTGGGTCGAGGGCGAGGGCGGCATCGGCAAGTCGTCCCTGCTGGCCAAGGCGCTGGCCGGCGACCGCATGACCGTGTGGGCGCGGGGGGACGAGCTGGCCGGTCCGGGCAAGGCGATCGGCCAGCTGCTGACCGCCGTCGAACAGGCGTGCCGGCGGTCGCCGCTGGTCCTGGTCGTCGAGGACATCCACCTCGGCCGGGACACCGACCTGCTGGCGTGGACCAGGCTGTCACGCCTGACCCGTTACCTCCCGCTGCTGCTGGCCGCCACCTGCCGTACCTTCCCCCGCAGGCGCGAGACCGTGCAGCTGCACAACGCCGTGCACATGACCGGCGGCCACGTGATCCAGCTCGAACCCCTGGCCTCGAACGACGTCTCCGTGCTGGCCATGGGCCGCCTCCGCCACTCGTACACGGCGTCGCTCATGCCGCTGCTGCGCCGGGCCACCGGCAATCCCCGGCACGTCCACGACATTCTCGACGTGGCGGTGGCGGCCGCGGCCCGGCGGGCCAGCGCGGCCGGCTTCGAGCTCGACATGGCGGCCGTGGTCTCCGGGATCGCCATCGACCGGCTCGAATCGCTCGACTCCGACACGCGGGACGTGCTGCGCTGGGCCGCCCTGCTCGGTCCCGAGTTCTATCCCGGCGACCTGACCAGGATCATGCGGGTGCCGGCGGCCGCGCTGGCCGGCGCGATCGGGGAGGCCACCACCGCCGGCGTGCTCGTCGAGACGCGGGACAGCCTGGCCTTCCGCGACGAGGCCGTCCGGCAGCGCCTGCTCGACGGCACCGAGCCGGCCCAGCGGGCGGTGCTGCACCGCGAGGCGGCCGAGACCCTGGCCGCGGCCGGCGCCCCGGTCGAGCGGGTGGCGGCCCAGCTGGTCCAGGCCGTCCCGCCGGTCGACCCGTGGTCCTTCCGCTGGCTGCTGGCCAACGCCGAGGCCATCGGGTTCGCGGCCCCGCAGCTGGCCACCGAGCTGCTCACCCGTGCCGTCGCCGGGCCTTCCCTGCTGCCCGCGGAGCACGAGATGCTCGCGCTGCGGCGGATCCGGCTGCTCGGCGCGCTGGAGCTGGACCCGCGCGAGGACGTGGCCGCCTTGCTCGCCACCACCGCCGACAGGGAGATCGCCGGCGAGCTGCACTCGATCCACGCCCACCTCGACTACCACTTCGGCGCCGTGAGCGAGGCCCTGGCCCGGCTCCGCGAGGCCGGTCGTCTCGCGTCGCTGCCCGCGCACTGGCGGGCTCGGTATCTGACGTTGCGGGCGCAGATCGAACGCGAGACGTTCTCGGACATCACGGTCGTGCTGCTGGCCGCGACCTGCGCCCTGGACGCCGCCGTCGCCGTGGGCGATCCGGCCGCGATCTCGGAGGCGTTGCGCGAGCTCTGGTACGCCGAGACCGTCCGCCGTGACCACCCGGCGGCGTTGCAACACGTCGACCGCGCGCTCGCCGTCACCGCCGGCGTGCCGAACCTGGCCGAGCGCCGCATGGTCCTGCTGGACATGCGCGCCATCACGCTCGACAAGATGGACCGCCCGGTCGAGGCGTCGGCCGCGCTGGCCCAGGCGCGGGCGGCCAGCCACCGGACCTCGTATCTGACCGCGCGCCATCACGTGACCGCGGCGATCCACCACTACTGGCTCGGCCGCTGGGACGAGGCGGTCGCCGACCTCGATCTCGCCGACAAGCATCTGCTCGACAGCGTCAGCCAGCACCGGTCGACCACGTTGCTGCGGCTGCGCGGCTTGGCCGCGCTCATCGCCGTGCGACGGGGCGACAACGACGGCGCCCAGGCGCATCTGCGAGCCCTGGACGCGTGGCCGGTCAGCGGCCGCCGTAACGAGGACGGCAGTGACTTCCTCCTGGTCGCGCGGTCGATCGTCGACGGCGACAAGCTGGATCCGCTGTCCGATCTCGACTACGGCCAGTCGATGGCCCGCCACCAGTGGCTGCCCATGGTGGTCAGGGTCGCGCTCGAAGCGGGGGACTCGGACCGTGTGCAGGCCGCCGTGGACGCCAGCCGGGCCGAGGCCGACCGGGAGCGCGAGCCGGGCCGCGCGCAGTGGGCCCGGCGGTGGTGCGAGGCGCTGGTCGAGCGCGATCCGGACACGTTGACGCTGGTCGGCCGGCATCTCACCGAGCTCGGGCGGCTGGTCGAGGCCGCCGACGCGCTGGTCGACGCCGGGACCGTGCTGGCCGAACGGGGCCGCACCGCCATGGCCAACCTGACCTTCCGCAACGCCCTCACCATCTATGCCGAGCTGGGCGCGTCGCGGGACATCGACCTGACGGAGCAGGCCCTGCTCCGGCTCGGCGTCCTCGCGTCGGACGACACCGCGCGGCAGCCGATCGTCGCCGGCTGGCACTCGCTCTCGGACATCGAGCGGCGGATCACCACGCTCGTCGCCGCCGGCAAGGCCAATCCGGAGATCGCCGGCGAGCTGGCGCTGCCCCGCCGCGACGTGCAATGGCACATATCGCACGTCATGCAGAAGTTGGCCGTGCGGACGCGGTCGGAGCTGGAGAACCGAATGTTCAGAGCCGCCATCGACCACTAGCGGACGTTGTCGTCCCTCGAATTCGCGGCCGTACTGGGGAAATGGGGCACTGTGGCATCCGAGGCACTCACGATCGAGGTGCTCGGCCCGCTGCACACGTGGCGCGGGGACGTGGAGATCAAACTCGGACCGGCCCGCCAGCGCGCGCTGTTCACGGCCCTGGTGTTCCGCAACGGCGGCAGCATGTCCCGTGAGGAGCTGATCGAGGCCGTCTGGGGCGACGAGGCGCCGGCCACCGCCGACGGCAGCGTGTACACCTACATCTCCGGGCTGCGCCGGGCGCTGGAACCGGCGAGGTCCAGTCGCGGCGTGAGCGCCGTGCTGCCGTCCGACGGCACCGGGTACCGGGTGCTGGTCGAGGCCGACGCGGTGGACGCGACCAGGTTCGAGTCGTTGTCCCACGAGGCCGCGAACGCCCTGGCCGACGGCGATGCGGCGGCCGCGGCGGGCCTGGCCGAAGATGCGTTGGCGATGTGGCGCGGCGAGCCGTTGAGCGGGCTACCGGGGCCGTTCGTGGTGGCCTGCCGCCGCCGGTTGACCGTCGTCCGCTCGATGCTGTTGGAGACCCGGTCCACCGCGTTGTTGCAGCTGGGGCGGCATGCCGAGCTCGTGCCGGAGCTGACCGCCCTGGTCGGTCAGGATCCGCTGCACGAGGGCCTGCGCGGGCTGCTGATGATCGCCTTGTACCGGTGCGGCCGGCAGGCCGACGCGCTCGACCAGTACCAGCAGGCGCGCACCATGCTGGCCGAGGAGTTCGGCGCCCAGCCCGCTCCCGAGCTGTCCCGCGTCCACCAGCAGATCCTCGCCGACGACCCGACGCTGGCCGGTCCCTCGGCCTCGGCCGCTGTCGTGCCGCGGCCGGCCCGGCCCAGCCCACGGGCCCATGGGCTCGTCGGCCGTGAGTCCGAGGTCGCCCAACTTACCGCGGCGGTGGCGGGCCTGGTCGCCGGGCACGGCCGGGCGGTGTGGATCGACGGCGAACCCGGCATCGGCAAGTCCGAGCTCATCGCCGCCGGTCTCGGTGCCCTGGACTCCGCGCCGGTCGAGGTCTGTTGGGCGTCCGGCGACGAGTTGGCCCTGCGCTTCCCGCTCCGCGCGATGCTGGAGTGCCTCGCCGTCGACACCGACTCCCCGGATCCCCGCCGGGCGCACGCGGCGGAGCTGATCGAGAAGTCGGCCACCAGCCCCACTTTGCTGGGCGGGGCCAGCAGCGCCTTGGTGGCCATCGACATCCTGGTCGACCTCGTGCACGAGCTGTGCGCCGAACGGCCGGTCGCGGTCGTCGTCGACGACATGCAGTGGGTCGACGAGGCCAGCATGCTGGTGTGGAACCGCTTGGCCCGCGCCACCGACCGGCTTCCGCTGCTGCTGGTGAGCACCTGCCGGCCGATGCCGCGCTCGGTGGCCCTGGACAGCATGCGGGAGACCGTCGACAAGCACGGCGGCGCGATGATGCGGCTCGGTCGCTTGTCGGAGCAGGCCGTCTATCAGCTGATGGAGGGCATCGTCGGCGCGGCGCCCGGGCCGGGGCTGCGGCGGATGGCCAGTCGGGCCGGCGGAAACCCCTTGTACGTTCAGGAATTGGTCGACGCCCTGGTCCGGGACAACGCGGTCCAGGTCTCGGCCGGCACCGCCGACGCCGGCACCTCGACCGAGGCCGTCACCCCCGTCTCGCTCGTGTCGGCGCTGGAGCACCGCCTCGGGTTCTTGTCCTCCGGGGCCATGACTCTGTTGCAGCACGCGGCTTTGCTGGGCACCGAGTTCCGGGCCGAGGATCTGGCCGCCGTGCTGATGTGCCCGGTCGGCGAGCTCGATCCGGCCGTCGAGGAGTCCATTGCCGCCGGTGTGCTCTTCCGTGGCGGCGATCGGCTGGCCTTCCGGCATCCGTTGGTCCACCAGGTGCTTTACGAGCGCATCGCCCATTCCGTGCGAGCCGCGATGCACCGACAGGCCGCCGAGCAGTTGGACCGAGCCGGCGCGTCCGTGGACGCCGTGGCCCGTCAGCTCGCCGCCGCCCCCCTGTCGGTCGACGACTGGACCATCGGCTGGGTTTGTTCGCACGGAAGGAAAGTGGCCGTCCAGGCCCCGGACATCGGCGTCGACCTGTTGCGCCGGGTCGTTTCCGGCGCCGCTCCGTCCGATCCTCGGGTGCAGGGCGTCACCGCCGACCTGGCCCGGGTTTCCTACTGGCTGGGCGAGTCACCAGAAGACGAGGCACGCTCAGTTCTCATGTCCACTGCGGACCGTGAGTTGGCGGGGGAGATGCAGTGGATTCTCGGTTGTGCCTTGTACCGCCGTGGTCTGGCTCGCGAAGGCGTGGAGGCGTTGCGGGCCGCCGTGCACGGCACGGAGGCGTCCGATGTGTGGCGGGCCCGTTGTCAGGCGTTGTTGGCCGGGCGGTTGGGCATGGGGCTGGGGGAGCTCGACGCCGGCGAGGCCACCGCGTGGGAGGCGGTGCGGCGGGCCGAGGTCATCGGCGACACCTTCGCGCGGTCGTACGCGTTGGAGATGCTGTGGCTGTTCCGCACCATTCAGCGTGATCACGTCGAGGGGCTGCGCTTGGTCGACGAGGCTCTGCGGGTGATCGAGCAGGGGCCGCAGACCGACGCCGAGCTCTCGCACCTGGAGCTCAGCCTGTTGGACAACCGCGTTTTCAGCCTGCAGAACCTCGACCGGCTGCCCGAGGCCGATGAGACCCTGCTGGCCGCCGAGCAGTTGATGCGTCGCGACCGGTTGCCCACCGGGCTTCCGGTCGCGACCGCCGTCAACCACTACTGGGCCGGTCGTTGGGGTTCGGCCATGGAGACGCTGGACGCCGTTGTGGACGCCCGTGGTCTGGACATGGCGTTTCACGGTCTGCGCGAGAGCGGGCCGATGTTGTTGCTGCTCCACGGTGTCGCCGCCCTGATCGCCGTGCTGCGGGACGAGGGCGACGCCGCCACCGCGCACCTGGCCGCCGCCGACGAGCTGCCCCTGTTGACCTCCGCCGACCGTGAGAACTGTGATTTCCTCATCATGGCGGAGGCTTTGGCCGCCGAACGGGACGGCGAGACCGATGCTGCGCTCATCGCGTTGACCCACGTCCTGGACGAGCGGTATGCGCCGATGATGTTGCGGCACCAGTGGTTGCCCGACGCCGTCCGTATCGCTTTGCAGGCCGGGAAGCTCGACATCGCCCGCCGTGCCTTGGAAGTCTGCGAGATGGAGGCCAAGCGGGAGACCGTGCCCGCCCGGGCCACCATCGCCGTGGCCCGGTGCCATGCGCTGATCAACCGCGATCCCGCCGCCGCTTTGGCCGCCGCCGAGCACTACTTCGAGGTCGGCCGCCCCGTGGAGGCCGCCTTGGCTTTGGAGGACGCCGCCGTGCTGTTGGCCTCAGCCGGCCTGCGGGAGGACGCCCTGGACGTTCATGCGAGGGCCATGCGGCAGTTCGACGTGCTCGGCGCCGCGTGGGGCTCGCGCCGCGCGACCGCCCGCTTGATCGCCGCCGGGGTCAGTCCCGGGTAGCCCCGGTCACCAGGCGTCCGGGCTGACACCCTGCATCGACGGCTGGAAGGTGCCCACCTGGATCGACTTCAGGTCCAGCTCCGGGTATTCCGCCGCGTGGCCGTCGTCGCCGATCAGGCTCACCGTGACCGCCGGGGCGCCCGGGACCGTCAGGTTCGTCGTCGTGGCCACGAAGGTGCTGGGATCGCCCTTGTCGCCGCTGATCAGCTTCACGCCCGCGAACGCCGACTGTCCCGGTTGGAGCGTGCTCGGCACCGTCGCGCCCGGCTGGCTCACCTTCTCCGTCGGCACCGCCAGGGAGTCGTTGTGGGCGTTGAGGAAGCTCAGCTCCGGCCAGCCCTGGACCGTGATCGGCCTGGTGCCCTTGTTCGTGACGACCAGGATCTCGGAGCCCGGGGACTGCTGGTGGTTCAGGTCCGCGCTGATCTTTCCGTTGGTGTTGCTCGCGTTCTGGGTCGGGGTTTTCGCCTGGGACGCCGTGGTCGTGGCCGGGGCGTTCGGCTGCGCTCCCGTCGCGCTGGAGTTGCCGCAGCCTGCCAGCACCACCGCCGCCGTCGCCGCCGTGGCGACCGCACCGAGGATGGTCTGAATCCGAGTCATGCGCACCTTCCAGGTTCGTCGGGTCTCACCACAGTAGACGCGTGGCCGCCCTGGAGGTTGATCGCCGAATCGTTCGGGCAGGTGGCCTGCCCGCCCGAGCTACCAGGCGACCGTCTCCCCGTGCCGGTCCAGGAAGCGCAGTCCTTGCGCCCCCGCCTGCGCTTCGAGCACGTCCACCACCTGCGGGACCGTGTCCCTCGGCTCCAGCTCCGCGCCCGGCCCGCCCAGGTTGGTCCTGTTGTGGCCCGGGTCGATCAGCAGCTTCGTGTGGCCGTCGTCCGCGTGTCGGGTCGCGTAGCTGCGCATGAGCTGGTTGAGGGCCGCTTTGCTGGCTTTGTACAGCTCGTAGCCCTCTTCGGTGTTGTTGGCGACGCTGCCTTGCTCCGAGGACATCACCGCCATCGTGCCGCCCCGTTTCACCAGCCCTCTCAGCGCTTCCAGCGTCCGCATCGGGCTGTAGGCGTTGGTGACCATCACCTCCGTGAACATCTCTTCCGGCACCTCCGTGATCGGCAGATCGCCCCGGTCGATCGCCGCGTTCACGAACAACAGGTCCAGCTCGTGGCCTTCGAGCCTTTCTCGCAGCCCTTCTCGCTGCTTCGCGCTGGTCATCTCCAGCCGCTCTTGGGTGATTCGTTCGTTTCCGGCCAGTTCGCCTTGCCCTCTGGTTGTGGCGATCACTCGCCACCCCCGCCGCGCCAGTTCTTCCGTCAGGACCAGTCCCAGGCCCCTGGACGCCCCGATGACCAGCGCTCGTCGTGTGTTCATAACCATCAGGTTAGACGCAACGTCGCGTCTAGTCTACTTTGTCGCCTGTGCCCATTGGTCGGCGAGCAGGCCGAGGATCGCTTCGTCCGCGTATGCCCCGTACGCCCAGGCCGACCTTCGCAGCGTTCCTTCTCTCGTGAACCCCGCTCCCGTCGCCGCCGCGAGCATCGCGCCGTTGTCCGCCAGCGTCTCGATCTGCAGCCGTTGCAGTCCTCTGACCGCGTACCCGTATTCGCACAGCGTTCGCAGCACGTCCAGGCTGAGCCCTCTTCCGCGGAACGCCGGCCTCAGCGCGATCCCGATGTGCGCCATCCGGTTGTGCGTGTCGATGCCCCACAGCAGCGCTTCGCCCGCCAGTTCTCCCTGCTCCAGCTCGATCACCGAGAAGCACGCCGCCTCGTCCGACGGCCCCGTCACCGTGAACGGCGATTTCCCCGATTCCACCGGCGTCGGCCGCCACGGCCGTGAGTCCGCCCGTGCCCGCATGGCCACATCTTCGTACAGCTCTTCGTGCAGTACCGCGACGTCGCTCTCGTGCCGGGCCCGCAGCCCGATCTTTCCGCCCTGTATCACCGCCCCTTGCTATACGAGCCCCGCCCGCCCGGCAATCAGGTTTTCCGGTCCGGACCGCCGCCGATGCCAGTCCTCTGCTGGCGCCTTTTCACCGTCGCCGGCGCTGGTTCCCGGTGTCGGTACATGGCACCGGTCGGCATCCTTGGTGCGCTCTGGCTCAGTCCGCCCAGTGTCCGGCGCCGGTCGGCGTGATCTCCGGCGTCCTGGTGATCACCCGTCTCGGGCCTTTACGCCGTTTCGTCCAGGCCGTCGGAGAACGCCGGCCTGTCGTTCACCATCGTCACCGTCCACCGGCTGTGGTGAATGAGCCTGTGATGCGCCCCGCACAACAGCACCATGTTGTCCAGGCTGGTCGGCCCTCCGTTCGCCCACTCGACCACGTGGTGGGCGTGGCATCGCGCCGGTTCCGTCTGGCATCCCGGGAACGCACACGTGCCGTCCCGCTCGATCAGCGCCTTGCGGATCCCCTTCGGGGCCGTCCGCTGCTGCCGCCCCACATCCAGGATCTCTTTGCCGGCCCCCAGCACCAGCCGCATGACCGTGCTGTCGCAGGCGATCCGGCGGGCTTCGGCTGCGCTCATCACGCCGCCGCCTTCGACCTTCGCCACACCCGTGTTGTCCATGAAATCCTGGAACGACATCGACAACGTCAGATGCGGCCGCTCACCGCCTTGCTCGGGCAGGCCTTCGCTGCGGGAGGCCAGTTCGATGATCTCCGCGAACGCATCCCCCTGCCGTTCGGCGGTGGTGCGGGGGTCTGTGCCGGAGGTGGGCTTGGCCAGCGCACTGAGCATTGCCGCGATCTTCGCCCCGTACTCCTGGTCAAGCATTCCCCAGAACACCATGCTGCCGTCCAGCTTGCGCTCGAAGCGGAACTCCCGCTTCGGCGTCCGCAGTTCGCGGTCGTCCGGGGCTTTGCCGTCCTGGTTGAGGTGGAACAGGATCCGCTGCGCGATGTTCTTGAACTCGCCCTCGTCGAACTGGACGTTCTCCAACAGTGACGCCTCAACCCGGTCCCGCTCGACCGCCGGCGCGATCCGCAGCGTCTCGTGGATGACCTTCAGATGCTCCCGGTCCAACTCCCCAGCGCGGCCCGCCTCGCGGATCGCCTCGCTGTGGAACAACTCCGCGTAC
This sequence comes from Kutzneria sp. NPDC051319, assembly GCF_040682195.1. Classification (NCBI taxonomy): domain Bacteria; kingdom Bacillati; phylum Actinomycetota; class Actinomycetes; order Pseudonocardiales; family Pseudonocardiaceae; genus Kutzneria; species Kutzneria sp. NPDC051319. The sequence goes on from NZ_JBFBAM010000006.1 coordinate 256,531, forward strand.
CGAAGCCGCTCACGCGCTTCCCTGATGGGGAGCCGCCAGCGGATCACCATTGTCGACACGATCGAGGTCCGGTCCTCTTTCGAGCGGCACGACCGGTCCCACACCTCCCACACCCGCTCCAGCTGCCGGATGTAGAGCGCCCGATACTGGGCTTCGGCTTCTTCGCCGGCTTGCCACAGCTCCAGTTCGCCGTGCTGCCACCCTTCGGTGTCGGCAGGGAATTCGGGATTCGCTGACATACCCCCATTCTACTACCCTTATGTGATCGACTTTCGTTATATGCCAACCTATACACGATCGTGGCGGCTCAAATCTCCCATGCGGGAAAGCGCTTTCCAGCCTCCCCTGCAACTCTTCCCTCTCCATGATCCAACCCCCCACCCTTCGGCCCGTCCCAAGCCATCAGTAAACGCGCGCACCCCCCACCCGATGCCGCACAACGCAACCCGCCCCTCCACCCACCTCGCGCCCCTGCCACTCCAGCACCGCATGCTGAAGAGAGAGTGGGCGGAGACGGCAACTGCGCGGTGCGGACACCCGACGCACGACCGGCGTTCAAGGCCCGGTGTAGACGACAACGGCTGCCTGGTAGCGCGGACCTGGCAGCCAACCACCACGCAACTGCGCGGTGCGGACACCCGACGCACCACCGCACCGCACACAACCCCCTACGACGCCCGCGAAGCACGCCCAGGCCGATCCACCCACCGCAGAACTGCGGCATCCTCCGGCAGATGCGGGCAGTGCTCCGCCAACGGTGGCGTCCAGGGCTGGAAACCACTTCCACCCAGGTCGACGAGGTCGTGGGTGTCGTCGGCGGCCACTGTGCGTGGCTGCCGGCCCAGGAGCCAGGTGGTCACATAGGTAGCGCTGAGCCGGGTGACGTCGCAGGTCCTTCCGAGGGGGAGCAGGTACCGGGTCTCGGCGATGGCCTCGTTGTCGCCGGCACGCAGGACCACACGCACGGACGGGGCGACGGCGTGGGCGGTGACGGCGACGGCGATGTTGGCGGTGTCGCGGGAGGCGACGGCGGCGAGGGCGAGGGCGTGGGGGAGACGGAGGCGGGTGAGGACGGAGCGGTCCTCGGCGTGGGCGAGGACGACGGGGATGCGGAGGGTGCGGGCGAGGCGGAGGTTGGGGGCGGAGCGGTTGCGTTCGACGACGACGACGGGGATGCGGAGGGCGCGAAGTTCCTGGCACAGGCGGAGGCCTACCTGGCCGAGGCCGACGACGATGACGTGGCCACGGCGGGGCACGGTGCGGCGGCCGATCATGCCGGTCAGGCGGGGGCCGAGGAGGCGGTCGACGAGGCCGGCGGTGAGCAGGGCGGTGAAGGCGATGGTGGCGAGCATGGCGAGGGCGGCCAACACCTGGTAGAGGGGGTCGGCGGGGTCGGCGACGGCGGGGCCGACGCCGACGATGACCCGGGAGGCGTAGAAGAAGGCCGACGCGGGGTCCTGGTGCTCGGCGGCGATCTGCCAGGCCCAGTCGGCGCCGAGCACGACGAGAAGACCGACGAGGCCGGCGAAGAGCATGCGGGTGGCGCCGTCGTGCGGACGGAGCTGGCCGCCGACGACGCCCCGGGCGGCGTCCCAACGCCGGAGGTGGCGCCAGGGCTGCCACGCGACACCGTCGTCCTGACGCCGCAGGACCAGAGCGCCGGAACCGTTGTGGTGCACGGCCAAGGCGTCGGGCTCCAGGCACAGGCCGGCCAAGGTGCCGGCGGCGAGATCACCGGGGGAGGCGACGGTGCACGACGGCAACAACGCCGTGAGTTCCCGGGCGATGGCCCGGTCGAAGACGGAGGCGAGCAGCCGCACCGAGGGATGGATGTGCGCGACGGCCATGGCGTAGCGCAGAACCACCAGATCGTCGTGCGAGAGCACGGCGACGCCGTCGACGGGCCCGGCCAGGGCGGTCCGGAGCGCACGGTCGTCGGGGGCGTCGAGATGGTGCACGGTGTGGTGCCGGTCGCGCAGCCCAGCGCAGACTCGGCGGGCGGAACCCGTCGAGCCGATCACGACGAAGGTCGCCTCTTCGGTTGTCATGGCCATGCACCCCCAGCGATAACGGGCGACGGCACGCTAACCCGGGGTCACCTGGCAAAACGCCCGATCACTGCGGCGGTTTCGAGGCGGCGTCGATGCCCTTGCGCACCTCCCCGGTGCGCTTGACGTACTTGCCGACGGGTTCCTGGATGAGGGTGGCGGCCTGGCTCACGTGCTCGACGGTCTTCAGGTCGGCGCCGGCCGCCCGCGCGACGCCGGTGCTCAGCGGGTTCTTGGCGGTGGCGTCGACCATGCGCCAACGGTCGTGCAGAACCCCGTCCGCGGTGGTTTTGTGTTCCACCCCGTCGTCGGTCATCACAGCCTGGGGCAGCTCGCTGGGCACCACCCGGCCGGTCTCGACTACCAGGTAGTTGCGGATCCGGTCGATGTCGGATCCGCTGAAACCCTGGCGGAGCAGGGTGGGGTCGCTGCCGCCGACGATTTTCATCAGCCCGTCGAGGTCACGCTGCGAGACGTACTCGCCGGGCTGCTTGTCCACGGCCCTGTGCACCAGCGCGTCGACCTCGGGGCTCTTCGACACGGCGAAGCGCTGGTCGGGCACGGTGCCGATCCGGGAGAAGTCGTGGAGCATCTCGGCATTGGTCTTCGACGTGGCGAGGGTGTCGCACAACTGGGGGTTATCCCGCAGCGTCTGTCGTAGGCCGTCGATGTCCTTGGGTGTGAATCCTTTCTGCGCAAGGGTTTTCTCCGACTCGCGCAGCGGTGACCCTTCGGGCGCGGATCGGTGCTGGGCCTCCGGCGGGCGTTCCACCACCGGCCGCCGGTCCACACCGGTCCTGGGAGCCTCGCGACCACCGTCGAGGCCGAACTTGGTCCGCGCCTCGGCGACCTCGGCCTGCCGGTCCTTCGGCGGCGCCAACGGCGGCGGCACCTTCACGTCCGGTGGCTTCGATCTGAACTCGTTGGCGTCCATCGTGGTCACCTACCGGGAAAGTGGGGCGGCGTGTACCGCGGGAAAGGTGTCTGGAACTGCTGCGGATGGGTCGGAACCACCTGCGGCGCCGGGAAAGACGGCCGGTCGTGCTGCCCACGGTTGAACTCCTGGCCCGTCGGACCGGGCCTGTGCTCGACGCGCGGCGGCTGCGGGTCGGGGCGGTCGAACTGAGGCGCGTGCCGGGCCTCGGGCACGGAATGCACCTTGTTCTCCTTGCACACCACGTCGAACATGGCCTTCACCTTGTTGGCCTCGATTTCGGTCTTCGCGTGGTCGACGTGCAGGGTGGCCTCCATCGGCTTGGTCTGCACCTCGCGCCCGGTGTGCCCGCCGTGCGGATAGTGATGGGAGTCGATCTTGGCCCCGTGCCCGATGTCGTGCTGCGCATGGTCCCGCAGCACGCCGCTGATCCCGGCCTTGACGAGACCGTCGAGCTGCGCCTTGACCTTGCCCATGTCCAGCGGCCCGCCGGGCGTGGTCCGGACGCTGTCGTTGAGGTCCAGGCGGGTGGAGAACCGGTCGGCCGGCCGGTCGGTCTGCTGCTTGACGTCGGGCGTGACCGTCGACTTAGGACCGTCCATGCGTTGCTGCTGGCCCTCGAACTTCTTCTGCCACGCATCCATCTTGGGCGACATCACGCCGTGCTGATCGCCGCCGTGGTGAGGGGCGTCCACGCCCCGCGGGGAGGTGTCGATCTTGACGGGACCGTGGCCGGTGGCCGCCGTCTTGTCGCCGGACGGGTGCGGCTCCACCGGCGCGCGATTGTCCTTGGGACCCTTGGCATCGGGCTGGGCGGGACGGACCGCGTCGGGCGGCGCGTCCGGCAGCTTCTCGGGCGGCTTCTGCGCCTTGGGAGGTGGGAAATCCGGTCCAGCCATGTCTCACTCCTCGCTCGGCACCACGTGCGACCAGACCCAGTCGACGTCGTCGGTGAACCACTCCAGTGCGGCGGCCACCGCGCGCCGCCAGGCGGGCCCGCCGTCGGCCTGGCCGCCGATCGCCTGCTCCAACGCGGACGGCCGGCTCGTGCCGTACGTGGCGGCGTTGCGGCTGGCCTGGTCCTGGTAGAGCTCCCGCTCCCAGCGCCGCACGGCCTGGAGCTGCTCGCCGCAGGTCGCGCCCGGGATCGGCCGACGGTAGAAGCGTTCCCACGCCTCGGAATCCGGGTGTCGAGGCGCGTCGGGGTCGCCTTCGAGCCAGTGCCGCACGCGGGTCCACCTGTACGCCTGCGCGAGCATCGACTGGTCGTCGTCGTGACAGGTGTGGGCCTCGCCGGTCGAAAGCGACGAGAGCTGCACGCCATTGCAGTGCGCCGCGAAGAACCACGGCAATGTGCCCGGTTGCAGCTGGGCCGACCGGGTCCGCACCGCGCGCTCGACCGCTTGCGACAGCGCGCATTCCAGGTTCCGCACCGACTCGGACGTGACCAGGATGTCCCGATATCGGGGCTGCAGGGTCGGATTCGGGAAGCTGGCCAGGTGCGCCACCACGGTCAGCTCGGTCCACACGGTGAGCACCGGGTACTGGGCCAACAGCTGGCCGGCGCGGGACATCTCGCCCAGGCTGCAAGCGCGGGACTGGCATTCACTGCCGCACGTCGGGCTGCGCAGCGTACGGATCAAGCCGTTGACCGGGACTGGTCGGGGCACGCCCTCCTCGGCCCGGCCGGCGTGCGGGACGCGCACCAGCAGCGGCCGGTCCATGCCGTCGGTGAAGACGGCAGCCTCGCGGGGCTGCAACGACACCACGTTCCGGGACTGGTCCTCCTCCAGGTTCATGGTGGCCCCGACGCTCTTGCGGTCGTCCTCGGCCGGCAGCCGGTGCACGATCTTCACCGCGGTGTTCTTGATGACGTCCGGGATCAGCTTGCTGGGGATCTGTTCCACCACAACAAGTCCCTCGCCGTAGGCGCGGACCTCGGCCAGCAGCGAGGCGAAGGTCTCGACCCCGCGGGAGGCGGCGGTGTCGGCGTTCTCGCCGGCGTTACGCAGCAGGCGGTGCGCCTCCTCGATGACGGTGAGGTGGTGCAGCGGCACCTGTGACTTGTCGCCGTAGAGCAGTTTCAGGTGCTCGGTCAGCTGGAGCAGCACCGCACCCATCAGGAAGGCCTTGTCGGTGTCGTCGCCGACTTCCTCGATCGCCAGCACCACGTTGCGCCGCATCAGCGCCTCGAAGTCGAGCTGGTGCGCGTCGTGCAGGAAGTGCCCGATGACGCCCTGGCTGAGGCTGCGCATCCGCACCTTCACGTAACCCTGCATGTTGGCGGCGATATCACTCGCGTAGCCGATCTCGTCCACCACGATCCCGGCCACCCGCTGGAGGTCGGTGAGGGTGGGATAGCGCGGCTGCGCGCCACGGTGGGCAGCCTCGCCGAGCGTGACGTCCCAACCCAGCTCCTCGTACGACCTGGTCAGCGCGCTGGCGACGATCTGCGGGAACGGCTCGTCCGGGTCGAACGTGGCCATGAACAGCGCGCGGACCAGGTCGAGGTGGGTCTGCAACGGGAAGACCCGCTGCGTGCCGTCGGGATCGGTGACCCGGGCCGGGACCAGCGGGTTGAAGCCGACGGGCGGGTCGCCCGGCTTGCCCGGCTGGAGCACGACGACGTCGTGGCCGAGCGGGCCCAGCCGGTTGGCCATCCGCCCGTACTCGGCCTTGGCCGGCTCGACGACGAGCCACGGCAGCCCGGCCCGAGCGGCCTCGGTCAGCAGGTGTCGCACCGTGAACGACTTGCCGCTGCCGGTGGCGCCGCAGACGAAGGTGTGCCGGTTGAGCGAGTCGGGGCCGGCGGTCAGCGGGCCGACCTCGGCGCGGGCGGCGTCCAGCACGTGGCCCAGCAGCAGGCCGTCGGTCGTGGGGGCATCCGGCGTGACGTCGAAGCGCCGGGGCTCGACGACCCGGATGCCGGGCAGCTCCCGCCTCGGCGGCCGGGTCAGCCGGGCCAGCAGGTCGGTGCCGGCCAGCACGCCTTCGTGCCGAGCGGCGTCGGGCAGGCTGGTCGCGGGACCGGCCGGCGTCAGCACGTACGGCTGGCTGTCCAGATCGGCGGCGGCGCACAGCAAAGCGGCCATGTTCTCGGTGACGTCGCCTTCGGTTCCGCCGACCAGCACCCGGATCCGCCACGCGTTGCCCAGCAGCGCCCGGCTGAGTTCACGGAACCGGCTTTGCTTGCGTTCCAACGCGATCCGGTTGGCCTCGCCGACTTCGTTGCGGGACAACGGAAGGATCTCGCCGACCAGCCGGTCCAGTGCCGGCTGCACCTCCTGCGGACGCGCCGGCTCGGCCAGCACCACCCAGGCGAAGGGCTGCCGCAGGTGGGCCACGTACTGCTCGAAGGAGCCGCGGCGCTCGGAAGGCTTGGCGTGCTTGGTGTCCGTCGGCGCCCACAGCGCGTCCGGGTGACCGGTGCAGGGCACCCAGCAGGTGAACAGGTCCAGGAGCGTGGGGCGTCCCTTGCCCAGCGGGGTGGCCAGCGCGCCGGGCGGGAACAGCACCTCGCCGTGCCCGGTGCCCGTCGCCGGCGTGAAATCGGGCTTGCCGCCGACCAGGAAGTGCATCCGCCGCGCGTTGGGCGGGCGCAGCCAGGCCGACAACACGACCGGCGCGTGATTGCCGTTCGAGGTGAGCCCGGCGTGGGCCCCGGCGAGCGCGACGGTCAGCGCCGCCAGCGGGTCGTCGCGCTCGTCGTCACGGCGCTCGCCGTTCTTGCGGCGCTGGTCGTCGGCCTGCGCGGGCACCTCGGTCAGCTCGTGCAGGTCGAACTCCGACCAGCTCACGGGGTGGGGCACGGACGTCACCGCCTCACGTCGCCGGGATCGCGGAGACGCGGTCCCGCAGGCAGATGCCGGGATTGGCGTCGGCGGTGATCACCCGGCGGCCGTGGCCGGAGTTGTCGACCAGGATGAACAACGTCTCCGGCATGCCGAGGATCTCCTGCGGCTCCACCGTGAACTCGTACACGCGGCTCGTTCCGGTCGAGGTGCTGACGTTGTCGGCGGTGCTCCAGCCGCGGGTGCCGGTCCAGGTGTGGCCGCGGGAGTCGGACAGCCCGTTCTGCCGGCCCTGGGTGCCGGAGCGGCGCTGCTTGGAGTTGTTGGTGCCGCCCGTGTTGGCCCCGAAGCTGTCCCCGCCGCTGTCGGTGAACGTGCTGCCGACCTGGCGGGTGATCTGGTTGACGACGAACTTGTGGCCCTTGCCGATGAACTCGGCGGCGATGGTGGCGTCGCGGTGGTTGTACATCTTCATGATGCAGACCACGCCGCCGGTGCCGGCCGACTTCTCCAGGTCGCCCTGCGGCTGGTCGATCATCAGGATCAGCCGCACGCCGGCGTGGCGGGCGTGTTCGGACAGCGCCTGCACCGTCTTCGCGCCGAGATGGTCGGCCCCGGCCACGACCAGCAGGCCGCCCGGCCAGCCGTGGCCGTCCATGGCCCGCTGCGCCAGCTGCACGAGCAGCCGGTCCAGCAGCTCCTTGCGGTCGCTGCGGCCACCGTCGGTGGCGACCAGCGACACCCGGTCGTTCGTCCACAGTGGACGTCCGCCCGGGGTGGCGGCCACCACGTCGTTGACCATGTCCAGCTGGCGGGCGAGCAGACGCAACTGCCTTGCGGCCCACTCGTTCTGGTCGATGTCCCCGATCCGTGCAGCAAGCCGGTTGACCTCTTCCGGGGCCAGCTCGCCGGCGCCCTGGGACAGCACCCGCACGCCGGCGGCCAGGCGGGCGAACGTGGCCGGCCCGTCGAGGGCGTCGAGCACGATCTTCAGCACGTCCACGGCCAGCGCCCGTTCCTCACGGTGGTCGCCGTCCGGGCGGCTGGTCGCGGCGTGGCCGACGCATTCGGCGATGTCCCGATTCGTCAAGCCCGCGAACAGGTTCAGCCCGACCGTCTCCTCCTCGGTCAGCGTCACCGAGCCCACGCTCAGGCCGCCGGCGCGGGCCACGCTGGCCAGCGACTCGCCGACCTCCTGGCCGGTGAAGTCCAGCACGGTGATCCGCTGGCCGCCGGCCAGCAGCGAGGAGCCGAAGGTGACCAGCAGGCTGGCCCAGCCGTGCCGATGCGGGTCGCCGCCGAACACGTCGACCCGGGTCGGTTCGGACGCCGGCTGCACGGGGTACCACTGCGGCCCGTTCGCCGCCGCCGTGGCCATTCGTGCCGCTTGTGCCGCGGCCGCGCTGTGTTGGTGCTGCGCCTGTTCCCAGGCCTGCACGGCGTGCCGGTAGCGCTGCTGTTCGGTGTGGCGCATCTGGTGGTAGGGCTGCTCGAAGACGCGGATGTTGCGGTTGGCGAAGCGAACGCCGGAGATGGCGCGGATGACGCCGATGGTCAGCAGCGCGGCAATCACCAGCAGCGCCACCGTGTAGACCTGGTGCGCCGAGTTGCCGTACCGGCTGACCTGCCGTTCGATCACCAGCTGGTACGTGGTGAAGGCGAATGCCGCGACGGTGAGGAACGCCAGCCGCCAGATCACCCGCGTGACGGCCTTGGAACGGGCCGCGACCAGCGCGCTGGTGTCCGGCCGCGGCGGCTCCACCCACGCCGGCCGAGGGGCCGGCGTGGGCAACGTGATCGTCGGCGCCGGCACCACCG